>JACCWE010000056.1 GCA_013697785.1 Gemmatimonadaceae bacterium | reverse complement strand
GGTCAGGGTGGGGCACAGCTACGGCACCGCGCGATCCGCCAGCGTCACGCTTCAGATATACGACAAGACGCACGCAATGAAATCCATCACGAAGACGGTCACCGTCCCCTGACTCGCGGTGCGCTTTCGCGCGAGACGCGGGAGCCGGTGGTGCGATGAGGGCTGTCCGGGAGCGGCGACGCAGGGTGTCGCCGCTTTCTGGCGTTGGGGCGCCGGTCTCACGCCTTAAGCGGCACCGGGCTATTGAGTTAATCGCTCGCCGAGCTTAGCTTGCGAATCTTCCCACGACACTTTTTCCGGGCCCCGTTCGAAGGCCCCGAGCGCCCTATGCATGTATTCATCGAGACCCAGAAGGAATATCTCCGCTCCGACATTCCGCCCTTCCGCGCCGGCGACACGCTGCGCGTCAATGTGCGTGTAAAGGAAGGTGAGAAGGAGCGGCTGCAGGCGTTCGAAGGCGTGTGCATCGCCAAGCGCGGCAGCGGCGTGAGCGAGACCTTCACCGTTCGCAAGATCTCCAACGGCGTCGGCGTCGAGCGAATTTTCCCGATCCACAGCCCCATGCTCGGCGACGTGCACGTCGTCCGCCGTGGCCGCGTCCGTCGCGCGAAGCTCTATTATCTGCGCGCCGCCACGGGCAAGGCTGCGCGTATCAAGGATCGTAAGATCCAGATCGCACGCCCGGTCTAACTCTCGAGACGAGGGATCCGCGTACAGTGCATCGCGCGCGGTGGACGACGATCGAGCGGGAGCTGCGCCGCACGGGCGGCGCGCTCATCGCCGGAGTGGATGAAGTAGGACGGGGCTCCCTTGCGGGCCCCGTCGTCGCATGCGCGATCGTGATGCCACCCGACTCGCGCGCACTTCGCGGCGTCGATGATTCCAAGATGTTGACTCCACTCGCACGCGAGCGTCTGGTTTCGCAGATCATCGAGCGAGCGCTGAGCCTGGGCATCGGTGCCGCGAGCGCTCGCGAGATCGATCGCATCAATATCTATCACGCGAGCACACTCGCGATGAAGCGCGCACTGGCGCGCCTCGAGATCTCTCCCGATCACGTGCTCATCGATGGCCGTCCGATCCGCGCGCTCGGCGTCGAGCATCACGGCATCGTGGACGGCGATGACAAGTGCTTCAGCATCGCGTGCGCGTCGATCGTCGCGAAGGTGACGCGCGACCGGCTCATGGCGAGTCTCGCGCGCAGACATCCGCACTACTCGTGGGATCACAATTGCGGATATGCCACACGTCGTCACATCGACGCACTACAGGCGCACGGCAGCTGTGCGCATCATCGCCAGTCGTTCGTCGTGAAGGCGTTGATCCCCGGAGAGTTGGTGCTGGAGATCATCGAAAGTCCGGACGCACATCACGGAACGAGTGAATTTCCGGTAGACGAACCATCCATGTGATGATCACATGCTCGCGTACGTGAGGTGTGTCACAGCGCGACATCGAGGCACGCTTTTAGCTTATTCTCGTTGCAGTGAAGAGCTAAAACCGGTCACAGCGTCTACATGGAGAGAAAATATGAACGGTCACTATAAGATGTTTGCCGCACTCGCGATCGTGGCTCCGGTAATGGCCGGCTGCGCCAGCAAGGGTTTCGTTCGCGAGCACGTCGCGGCCGAGCAGATGCGCGCCGATGCGCATGCCGATTCCGGCGTGAGCGCTGAGCGCTCCGCTCGCATGTCCGCGGATAGCTCGCTGACGCTCGACGTCGCGTCGCTTCGCAAGGATCTCGACAGCCTCCGCACCGAGTACGGCGCCAAGATCACGGCGCTCGAGAGCGGCATGCAGTTCGCGCTCCCCGTGCACTTCGCGTACAACGACGCGACGATCCGTGACGAGGACAAGGCGGCGCTCGATCGTTTCGCGAAGGTCGCCACCAAGTACTATCCCGGCTCGAAGATCACGGTCGAAGGCTTCGCTGATCCCGCTGGCAGCGTGAAGTACAATCTCGACCTCTCGAAGAAGCGCGCTGCCTCCGTGCAGTGGTACCTCTCCTCGCAAGCCGGCGTGACGGACGAGATTCAGGCGATCGGCTACGGCAAGACGCGCCTCGTTGTTCCGAACGCTTCTGGCGATCAGCCGGGCGCGGATCAGAACCGCCGCGTGGTGTTCGTGATCGAGAGTGCGCAGGCGCAGGCGTCGGGCGTTGCGATGACGGCGCAGTAAGCGACTGTCCCTACTGCAGCAAGCACGCGGCGCGCCTTCGGGCGCGCCGCGTTGCTTTTGTGCCCTATGGAATCCGGTTCATGCTGTCCGATGCGCGCCGCTTCTGCGACGCGTCGGGTTCGGCGCTGCCGCGTTTGTCTCGCCAGTGCAGAATCAGGTCTGGCGCGATCGCGACTGCGAGCAGTGTCACCGGCAGATTCTGAATGAGCTGCAGCAGAAGCGCGACGGCGACGGCCGATGCCTTGTCGAGGCCGAGTGCCTGCGCAGTGACGCCGTAGACGACCTGGAAGACGCCGACATTACCCGGCGTCGCGCGCACGAGGAAGCCCACGTTCGCGGTGATCAGCGTCGTCACGCTGCCGACGAGGCTGATCGGAAAGTGCGCAGCAACGGCGACGAGATGGTAGGTCGCGATCTGTGCCGCCCAGTTCACCAGTGAGAGCAGCATCGCGAAGGCGATGCGCTCGAGCGTGAGGATGCTGCGCACGCTCGTCATGAAGCGATCGAGATAGCTGCGTGCGCGGCCGAAGAGCGTCGAGGGGTAGACCGTCGCGGCGAGAGCGCCGGGCGAACGGCGCAGCAGCACGCCGAAGAGCACCACGATACCGAGCAGCACGCCGACGGCGACGAAGCGCCAGCGCGCGACCTCGTGCGGCATCGGAAGGAAAAATGCCGCGCCGGCCATGAGCGCGATGTAGCCGATGAGATCGAAGAGCCGCTCGAGGGCCAGCGCCGCGAGCACTGCGGCGCTCGACGCCTGCGATGCGCGAGTGACGAAGACGACTCGCGCTGCATCGCCGCTGTTGGCAACGAGAATGTTGTTGAGCCCCGCGCCGGCGACGGTGGCCTTCGTCGCGAGCGCGAGCGACGGAACGCCGACGGCGCGCAGGAAGATCCACCACGTCAGAGCTTTCGCCGCCAGCGTGACGAAGTTCGCGAGCGTCGCCACGAGGAGAATCGGGATCGAGGCCGAGCGAATGGCGGCCCACGCGGCGCTCCAGTCGATGGTGCGGCCGTAGAGCACCACCGCGACGAGCATCGCGAGCGAGAACGCCCAGCGGAGCGCCTTCTTTGTCCCTGACGTCATACGCCTGCTCCGAGGTTTTTCGAGAGCTGCTTCGCGGCTCGATAGCCGCTCCGCATCGCGCCGTGTACCGTACCGCTGTCCGCTTCGTCCACCGTCGCTTCGCCCGCGATGTAGAGTGTGCCGCGGATCGGGCGCGTGAGCGACTCGCCGGCCTCGGAACCGCCGACCATGGGGTAGCTGTACGCGCCGCGCGCAAACGGATCCTCTTCCCAGTTGTGCGTCCAGCTTTCGATGTGCAGGGACGCGAGCTTCTTGCGCGGGAGCCCAAACATGCGCGCCGCGGAGGTGATTGCACACTCCTCACGCTCCCCGGCGCTCAGGCGCGCGAGTGCCGCACCGCGACGGCCACCTGCCCAGGCGACTACCATTGGCGCGCGCTGCGGCGCCAGCGTCCAGAAGACGGAGACATCGGGGTCCGAGCTCTGGATGAAGCCGGCCTTCGCGAGCTTCCCTTTTCGCCAGAACTGCTCGCGAAAGAGCATCACGATGCGCGTGACCGGCCCGCTCGAGATGAGTGTGAGCGCATTCTCGAGCTTCGGAATTGCGGGATGGATGCTCACGGCGCCCGCGTCGCCCGGACGCGCCTGCAGCACGCCGATCGGCAGAGTAACGATCGCGGCCTTCGCGCTGAAGCTTCCCTTCGACGTGTCGACGTGCACCGCGCCCGGCTCCCACTCGATGTGCGTGACCATCGTGCGCAGTCGCACCGAGTCATGCGGCTTCCGCGCCAGCCACCCCGGCACGTGATCGCAACCATCGAGCACGCGCCCCGTGCGCTCCTCTGCCGGGTCGCCCGCGGGCTCCCGCCTTTCGCGAGCGCGCGCTCGCTGATGCGCAACGCGTCCGCCGCGTGAAAGCCCTCGACGAACTCGCGCACCAGCCTGCGGTCGCGCGCGAGCTTGCGGCCGCCGGGCTCCGTCGCCAGAAATTCGTGGAGGGAGCGATCGGGATCACGGCTCGCGCTCATGCGCGACATGATGTTGTCGAGTCGACCCCAGAAATTCTTCGACTGGACGTGATTGTGCCCGCGGAGCTCCCAGCGCTCGTCCGCGACGTCGATTGCGAGCAGCCCCGCCTCGCGAACGATCGCCATCGTTTCCGGCGCGCTGCCGTGGATGAATTCGGCGCCGAGCTCGATTGGTGCGATCGCCCGCGGATCGCGATGCGTAAAGATCCGTCCGCCGATGCGCTCGCGCGCCTCGAGGACTTCGACGCGAACGCCGCGCTCGCGGAGCGTGCGAGCCGCCGCGAGGCCGGACACTCCCGCACCCACGACTATGACGTCCGTACGAATTGTCCTACTCACTCGACCTCCGATGCGCGACTTCGAGCGCAAGGCTAGCGAACGAAGGCGGCGAGCCCCGCGTGTGCGACCTGCTCGTCCTGCGCCGCCGTAACTCCACTGACACCAATGGCGCCGATGAAGTGCTCGTCGACGACGATCGGAAGCCCGCCCTGCATCGGAAGCGCGCCGTCGACGGCGAGCAGTGCGTGGCGGCCGGCCGCGACGGACTCCTCGAGCAGACGAGATGGGCGCTTGAATCGCGCGGCCGTGCGCGCCTTGTTGATCGCGATCATGTCGCTCGCGGGCTGCGTGTTCTCGAGGCGGGAGTACGCGACGAGCCCGCCCGATGCGTCGACGATGGCGATCGAGACGTTCCATCCATTCCTGAGCCCCTCCGCCTCGGCCGCGGCGAGCATCGCCTTCGCGCCGGCGAGCGTGAGCGCGGGGATCGACTTGATGTGCGACATGATGAAGGCTGGAGGCGAGAAGGAAAGGCAGGGCGGGGATCGAAGGGAATATACGCTCCGCTGGAGAGCTCAGGAGACCCTCGGGCAGCAGCGGCCGCTTAAGTTTCACGACTTCCCTTCACTCTGGCCCGGAACCCACCGCATGCGCACGATCGCCGTACTCGTCGGAAGCATCAGTCGCGACTCGATCAACCGTCGCGTCGTCGAGGCACTCAAGCTGCTCGGCAAGGATCGCTTCGCGTTCGTGGATGTTCGCATCGACGACTTCCCCCTTTTTAACGTCGACATCGCGAAGGATCCGCCAGCGCAGGTGCTTCGCATGAAGAAGGAAGTCTCGGAGTCGGACGCGGTACTCATCGCCACGCCGGAGCACAACCGTTCGATACCGGCGGCGCTCAAGAACGCGATCGATTGGGGCTCGCGTCCAGCTGGACACAGCTGCTGGATTGGCAAACCCGGCGCCGTGCTCGGCGCCTCGACCGGAGCGACGGGAACCGCTGCGGCGCAGCAGCATCTGCGCACCATCGTGTCGCCGCAGCAGATGGTGCTGATGGGGCAGCCGGAGCTCTACCTTCACTGGAAAGAAGGATTCCTGAACGAGGCCGGCGAGGTGAGCGATGAGGCCGTGAAGAAGCGGCTCGAGCTCTTTCTCGAGCGTTTTGCGAGTTGGGTCGAGCGGGTGAGCGTGAAGAGCGCGTGAGGCGGTGTGGCCTTGAGAAGCGGCCGCGAAAATCAGAGATTCAAGTGTCGCGGAGAACGCGACGTTCGACCCGATAGCTCAGCTGGTTAGAGCAACGGACTTTTAATCCGTAGGTCCTGGGTTCGATTCCCAGTCGGGTCATGCACTACGACTCACCGATTGTTCTCGATCGCATCGAGATCGAAGCGCAAGTAGGAATAGTCACCGCTGGCGCATGCCGGATCCCCTCGCCTTTGTTCGTGAGTCGGCTCGACCCGAATTCGCGGTGGTCGCTTAGCGGAGTCGACCACCGTATTTTGGCGAACAACGTTCCCTCTGCCGACATCGCGCCGCGGCCATCCGCATGCCATCGAATTCGGCCATCGATCAACTCCCCGGGCGCAGACCGACGAACTCTCGGAATGCCTAGATACGGACGCCGAACTTTGACGCGTCCATGAGGAGCGTGGCGCGATGGCTTCTCATAAGAATCGACTGTTCGCCCTTGAATCCATCCATCGCGGGTCCCACGCGTCCCCGGTCTGCCGTGAAAGCGGGCGTCAAAAATTCAATCCGCGCGGTTGCCCAATGGCCAGGCGATCGCTGTATTCCCTTGCAGAGCGAGACGCCGCAAGCAATTCTCCAGCACATCCCTCGCGCTGGAGTCCTCGATCATGCTCTTCTTTCGTCCCGCGGTCGCCGTGTTCCTGGTCTGGATGACTGCCGCTGCCCAGCACCCGGAGATCGACGCCTTCAACCGCGCCTTCTTCGACGCGACCCGCCACATGGATACACCCGCCACGCTCGCTCTCTGGGACGACGAAGGCGTAAGTCTTCTTCCCTCCACGAACCCGATCCGGGGGAAATCTGCCATCACGAAATTTATGAACGACGTGATGGCATCGCTCGCCGGGGCACACATGACGAAGTTCGAAGGCGCCTGCTTCGACATTCAGCAGTCCGGCGACTGGGCATCAGAGTGGTGCACGGAGCATCAGCTCGTTGAGCTCGGCGGAGGAAAGCCGCCGTTCGACGGTTACGGCAAGATGCTCCTCGTGCTGCATCGCACTGCGGGCAAGTGGCGTCTTCGCGAGGAGATGTGGAACCAGGCGCTCGCGCCGGAGGCGTTGAACCATTAAATCCAACGCATGACTTCGGACACGAAATCCGCGCCCCCCGCCGGCCTCCACATCCGTCGCGGCACAGTCGCCGATGCGTCAAACCTCTCGGCGCTCGGCACCGAGACGTTCACGACGAGCTTCGGCGCACAAAACGCCCCCGAGAATATCGCGCTGCATCTCGCCAAGGCGTTCGGACCCGGAGTGCAGGAGCGCGAGCTCGCGGATCCTGCGGTGACCTATCTCATCGCGGAGATGAATGGCCGAACCGCCGGCTACGCGCAGGTGCGCGCGAGCGATCCGCCGCCCTGTATCACAGGGCCGGCGCCGGTGGAGGTGCTTCGATTTTACGTGGTTCACGAATTCCACGGCACCGGTGTCGCCCAGGCGCTCATGGAGGCCTGCGCGGCCGACGCCCGGCAGCGTGGAGGGCGCACGCTCTGGCTCGGCGTGTGGGACCAGAATCCTCGAGCGATTCGCTTCTACACGAAATGCGGCTACGAGGACGTAGGCGGCCAGACCTTCATGCTCGGCGACGACCCGCAGAACGATCGTGTGCTTGCGCGGCCGCTGGACTAGCAGAGCCGAGGCTACGGCAGATACTCGTTCGCCATCCGCTGCGCGTAATAGAGCGCCACACCGCTCCCGACCGCGCTCAGGCTCACGGCGGTGAAGATCCCGACGAACATCCCGAGCCACCATCCGAGCGCGCCACCGACGGTGGTCGCGACCATCCAGATCATCGCTTTCATGCACTCACCGATCCGATTGAAGAGCCTCTGCCTCATGGACTGCTCGGGCCGACCACCCGTTACGAGAACGCCACGCTACAAATGACAAACACCCCGCATCTCTCGATGCGGGGTGCTGTCGCTTGCCATGCTGCAGGAGCCTCGTTCTGCTACCCCAGAATCACGGGTCGCAGGTGATGATACCGTCGAGCGTCGTCGCAGCGGCCTGGCTACCAAAGCCGGCGTAGCACTTCTTGGTCGTCGCGCTGTGCTGCGACGTGCCCTTCCAACCCTTCGCATCCGCGAC
>JACCWE010000042.1 GCA_013697785.1 Gemmatimonadaceae bacterium | reverse complement strand
ACGGCCAACGCGTGAATCTGCAGACGCTCCATTACACCGGTCACTTCGCCTATCAGGATCAGAAGTCCACGAGCGATTTCTGGGTCGTCGCCGACAGTACCCACCCACTCATTCTCAAGGTCGTGAGCGGAGCTGACGTACTGCAAACGGTCCGCATCGATCTGCCGACGAAAGGCACGGAAATCGAGAAGGAGCTCGTTACATCGTTCCGCGCCGAGCTGCCGGGAATCTACTTCGCTTTCAACAGCGCGTCGCTCGATCCCGCATCCGATCCGGCGCTCTCCGAAGTGAGCCAGCTGCTCGCGAAGCACGCGGATTGGAAGCTCGCGATCGAAGGGCACACGGACAACATTGGCGGCGACGCATCGAATCAGACGCTATCGACGCATCGCGCCGAGGCCGTGCGCGACGCGCTCGCTGGCCGCTACCACGTTGCTGTCGCGCGACTCAGCTCCGCCGGCTTCGGAGCGAAGCGACCACGGGAGCCGAATACCACCATCGAAGGACGTGCGCGCAACAGGCGCGTTGAACTCGTTCGCCCGTGCGCAAAATGATCGCTCGCATCACTGACCTCCGGAGACTCGACATGTCGTTTGCTTTTCGTACCACTCCGCTCGCGCTTGCATCGATAGCGCTTTCGCTCGGCGCCATCGCCTGCCACAAGGACGATAAGTCTCCGGGCAGCGACTCGAAGGAAGCCGCGCAATCGGCTTCAGTGCCAAACGTGCAATACAACAAGGCGCCATGCGACTGGATCACGCGGGGCGAGGTCGAGAAGGTTTTCGGAGAGCCGCTGGTGGGGGATCCCGTTCGCGTGAGGAGTGGCGAGAACCCGGTGCCGCAGGAGAATGGCACCGGCTGTCTCTACGAGATGAAGCCGAAGTCGGAATTCGTGAAACGCACCGTCGCGATTGGCCTCGAGCTCGACGATGCGGGCGCCATCCAGGCGGGTTTCTCCGGAGTGCCGGATATCCAGGCGGTGTTCAAGGACAAGGAGTCGAAGGGCGACTCTATGGTCGACGGCCGGTGGGACTACGTCAGCGGAGTTCCCGGCGGCCTCACGATGGCGCGCGAGGGTCGCATCACTGCGCAGGTCAACTCTTTCGCCGAAAGCGAGAAGGGGATGGCACTCGCTGCCGCTATCATGGACAAGATCGCGGACGTTCCGTTCGCGGAAGACCCGAAGGATCTCACGGCTCCGCACAGCGATCCCGATCCGTGCTCGCTCCTCTCGCGCAAGGATGCGGAGAGCGTTCTCGGCCCACTCAAGATGGCGCCTTATCGCTCGCGCGAAGGATCGGCGCTCGCGCACGCGAACGGCTCGAGCTGCTCGTACTTCACCGGGAAGCATCGCGTGCTCGTCGTCACGCCGACGTACAGCGGCGGCGCGATGCAGTTCAAGATGATGGCGGGGGTCGGCAACATGGTATCGAGCGTGCTCGGTGGCGCAAAGGGGCCGGACACGCTCGAGGGAAAGTGGGATCAGATCACCACGAGCGCGACGAACACGTTGGTGTTCCTCAAGGGCGACCAGATGGTGGATCTGCAGTTCAAGTCATCATCGACGGATTACAATGGCGCGGTGAAGCTCGCACAGCTCGCCGCGGCGAAGCTCTAACTACCCTCGACGCTCCGGAACATGCGCACTTCACTCCTCATCGCAGCGACTGCACTTCTGTCCCTCGTCGGCAGCACGGACCGCGTAACCGCGTCGGTGACCGTCGTGGGTGGAGGGCACGATGGTGTCTACCTGCTGGAGAACGACGACACACCATGCGCCATAACCAGCGAGCCCTCGCCGCGTCCGAAGCATCAATTCGACGTGATGATCGGCGCGGAGACTCATGGACGTGACCCGAAGAAGTTGACGCTCCTGATGCTGATGATTCCGGATGCCGATCTCAAGGAGGACAACCACTCGTTCTTCTCGTCGATCACTTTTGGAGACATCGGCAGCGGCAATCGCTACAGCGTGGAGACGCGTCCCGACAGCATTGTGACGGGCAGCGGCACCGTGTCGGTCAGGAGAAGCGGGCACGATGCGACCGTCGGGTTCGATGTCACATCACCATCCGGCGTCGAATTCAAGGGAACGATTCAATGTGTGGATGTTGCTCGATACTGATCGACATCTCTCTTCTCGATGGAGCGCATGAAGACGACTCGGCTTCGGGCGCTGAGCTCGGTCGCGGTGGCTGCTTCGCTCACAGTGTTCGCGTGCGGAAAGAGCGGCTCCGACCCCGGTAGCAAGGACGCCGCACAATCGGGGGTCGGCGCGAAGGCTACCGGCAGCGTGATTGGACTGACGTACGCGCCAGAGGTCGCGACGATGGAGCGAAAGGACGGACTCGGTGCGCTCAAGGGAATCAACTCGAACGGCGACCTTTTTCTCTTCGCCAAGGACAACAGCACCATCGCGTCGCTCAAGCCGGGATCGGTGCTGCTGATCAAGAGCCTCATGGCGAAGAAGGTGCTCGCCATACGGCGCTCGCCGAAAGCGCTGACGGCGGTTCGTTCGCCCACAATCTCCTCGTGGCGCGTACGCTTCGGCTCCTCCAGATGCCGCGGAGGCGCCATCGACCGCGATCAGCAAGACATTTACGGTGAAGGGATGGACCGTCGAGGTCACGGGCACGCCGGAGAACGACCGGATCAAGCTGCGCGTGAAGGCGTCACAGACGGGGAACGGCTTCAGCGCCACGATCATCGGCGATGGCTACCTGCAGAACTTCGACGCAGGCGGTGACCTCACCGTCGAGCACGGGAAGGTCGAGCAGCTCGAGATGATCAACCGAAAGCTCGACGGCACGATGGACTTCACCTGGAGCGTGAAGCTCGATGTGGCGGACCGGCCGTTTCACAGCGTAAAGATCGACATCCCGGTTGTGGTGAACATTCCACTCGCACCGGTGCTCGGCGGTCTGCCGTTCTTTCTTGCGATCGATGGCGCAGTGTTGATCAAGCCGGGCTTCGGTGGCGCGGAGGAGATCAGCTACGGCGAGTTCCGCATTACGTACGATGGTACGCAGCGCTTCAAGATCCACGAGGGAACCGTCGACCCCGAAGGGAACGTGACCGGCACGGTCGAGCTGGTGAAGTGGGGGAACATTACGAAGATCGCTCCGGTGGGGCTCGTGGTCGCCTTCGCCGCGCCGAAGATCGAGCTTACCTTCGGCATCACCAAGGCGCTCAAGACGCTGAGCGACTTCGACGCGCCCGCCGAGAAGGCCGATAAAGCCTTCGATTATCTCGGCCGCAAGATTTTCGGCAACGAGAAAATGGACAAGATGAAGGACGTGAGCGTCGGCAAGGCGCTGGATATGATCAAGGGAAATGAGGCGTCCGCCTATTTTCAGCTGATCACATCGTCGGGCACTTCGGCTGGAGTGCTCGACTGGGGTCCCTGCGAGCAGACGGACGTCTATATCTCGGCCACGGTGAACGCGTCCGGGCAACTGATGGGGAAGAGCGTCGGCGAGGCGAACAAGGAGCTCTGGAAGAAGCACATACACGCGTCGCATCCCGCGAACATGAACTGCACGGGGAAGGAGTAGACGCGGGATTCTTGCGCGGCGAGTGCACCCCCCGCCATCATCCGTGCATCATGACCAGAATCCGCTTCGCACTTTCTCTCGCCGCGGCACTCGCGTTCGCATCGGCCGGCATCGCGCGCGCCCAGAAGCGCGACAGCGTGCTCACCGGCCTCTCCGCCCTCGCCAGCGACTTCGTGTTCACGTCGCTCGCCTTCTCGCCCGCATCCGCGACGCAGGCGGGGCTGCACGACTGGACCGATCCATACACCGGCCGCCGAGCGCATCTCGATTCACTGCTCGACTCGTTCTCTCCGCAAGCGATCTCGAAGCAGCGCGCCTACATCCTGCGCGTGCAGAGCAAGCTCGCCGCGCTCGATCGTGCGCAGCTCGACGCACAGACGCAAGCCGACTACGACGTCGTCGCGAACGCGGCGGCGTTCGCGCTCTTCGGTCTCACGAAGGAGCGCTTTCACCAGTACAAGCCGCAGATGTACGCCGAAGATCTCGGCAACACGCTCTTCGCGAACATCTCGCTCGAGTACGCGGACAGGAACACTCGCGCCGCAGATCTGACCGCGCGCGTCGCGCGCGTGCCGGCATTCCTCGGGGTCGCGCGCGACAATTTGCGGGCGACCAACGACATCTACACGAAGGTCGCCATCGAGGAGACGGATGGTGTCAGCACGCTGATCAAGGACATGGGCGCCGATTTCACGCGCGGCACTCCGTCGGAGGCCCGATACACGAAGGCGGCGCCACCTGCGATCGCCGCGCTGGCCGAGTACCAGCGTTTCATCAGAGACACGCTGACGAAGCGTGGCAAGGTGGACTGGCGTTCGGGTGTAGGACTGTTCAACGCGAAGTGGAAGTACTCGCTCGCGGTGTCGCTCACGCCCGATGAGGAGCTCGGGATAGCGGAAGACAGCATGCGGAAAACGCGCGCGGCGATGCTGGTGCTCGCGCGCCCACTCCACGACAGGTGGTATCCCGCGCACAAGCACACGGGCGATTCGACCGCGATGCTGAATGCGATCGTGAGCGAGACGCTCGCGCATATCGGAGGGGAGCACGCGAATCGCGACTCGATCCTCGAGCAGGCGAAGCTCGACGTGTCCGTGCTCACGAAGGTGGTGCGCGACCAGCGAACGGTGTCACTCGATTCCTTCCCGAATCTCCAGGTCATCCCCACGCCGGAGTTCATGCGCGGCGTGTATGGAGTGGCCGGCGCGGTGTTCGCGCCACCGCTCAATCCGAAGCTCGCGACCTTTTTCTGGGTCACCCCGATCCCGGCGGTGTGGACCAGCGAGCGCGCCGAATCGAAGCTGCGCGAGTACAACGCGTACAAGATGCTCGACCTCACGATGCACGAGGGAATTCCCGGACACGTGGTGCAAGGCGCCTACTCCAATCTGCTCACCCCCGAGTGGCGGCGGCTCCTTCGCTCGATCTATTCGAACACGCCGTACGTAGAGGGGTGGGCGGTGTACGCCGAGCACGTGATGATGTACGACGCGCACGTCGATGGCGGAGACCCGGTGAAGATGAAGCTCACCGATCTCAAGGGAATGCTGCGCATCTACACCAACGTCATCATCGACATCCGCCTTCACACCCGCAACATGCCCGGCGACTCGGCCGTCGCCTTCATGATGCGCGATGCATTTCAGGAGCGACCGGAGGCGGAGGCGAAGCTGCAGCGCGCGCAGCTGGACTACGTGCAGCTCAACGCATACTTCGCCGGCGTGGAGGAATGGACGCGCTTACGCCAGAACGTCGAAAAGCGAGACGGAAAGAGCTTCAACATGTGCCGATATCATGACACGGTGCTGCTGTACGGTGCGCTTCCGGTGCCGATCATCAGGCGTTTGTACATGGCGGGCGTAGCACCGACGGCGACAATGCCTGCGTCGCGGTGCGGAGCATCAACGACCGCGCCCACCGGGAGATGAGGGCCTACGGCGTCAGCCGCACGCGCACGACATCCGGTCCCTCGCCGGCCGCGGCCTCCGTCATCGCCCCATCCTCGGCGACACGACCCCATCCGCTCTTTCGGATGAAGTAGAGCCATCCGCCCGACACGGTTGCGTGCGTGAGCTCGGTCGCCTTCGACCCCCGCACGAGCGTCGTCGCGCGTGACACTCGGCGCTCTGCCGCGTCGAGCGACAGTCGGACGATACGGTTGGGCTCGAGTCCGTTCTGCACCGCGATGAGATCGCGACCAGAGCGGTACATCCCATCGATACCCGTGAGCGCCAGTGAGTCGGAGTGGGCGATCCATGAAACCACGCCCGTTCTTATGTTCACGGACGCTACGCCTATCGCATAGTCGGGAACGAAGAGCGTCTCGCCATCGCTCGACAGCGCAGGCGTCTGCGGCGACACGAGCAAGCCGGGCGGCACGAGCGTGCGCAGCGCGCTGCTCCCCGCGTCGAGCACGTACACTCCCGTCCCTACTCCGTCGGACACGTAGACGGCGCCGTCCGCATCGATGGCGAGATCGCCGAGCGCGTGCGCACCGCTGTCGGGCGCGACGTAGCTGCCACGCAGAGCACCGGATTGCAGATCGAATTTCAAAAGGGCCGAGCGTCCGGAGTCGGCCGCGACCCAGTGCGCGCCCATTGGAAATGCCGCCGTCGTCGCCCACAGCACTCCGCGCCCGCAGTCGATGCCGAGGGCGAAGATCCCCCAGCCGCTATCGGGCTGGATCTTCACCACGACCGGCGCGCTTCCCGGAATGTGCTTCGCGTAGATGCTGCCGCTGCGCACGGAGCTCACGAGCATTGTCGATCTGCGCGCGTCGAAGGCGATGTCCTCCGCGATCATGTTCGAGTCGGGAAGCCGATAAACGAGCTCCGGAGCTCCGACGTCGCTGGTGGCTCTCGCGTGGGCGGCGAGCAATGACGCCCGCGCGGCGGGTCCCGCGAGCTCCGCGTACCTGGCGAGCATCGCGGTGTCGAGCGCCGAGCCCATCGCCGCCACGGCGCCGAGCCACTGCGCCGCGGCGCGCTTGTCGAGCGCGGCGAGCGCGAGCGCCGCATAGCGCGCAGCGATGCGCGGCGTCGACCCGATCGCGTGGTGGATCGCCGCGAGCTGCACGCGATAGGTCACCGTATCGCTGGCCGCGCGCGCAGACTGCATCGCGCCCTCGTACTCGCGCCACGTCGAATCCGCCTGCGCCGAACTTCGGGAGCTCGCGAGCGCGCCGGCGACGAGGGATGCCGCGGCCACGCGTCCAATACGTGTCAGAATCATCAGCACAAAGTCGGCGCTGTCGCCCCGCAGATCGATGCCCAATCCACACCTCTGACAGAATTCGGACGTGGCCGCAGCAGCGGACCCGTTAGAAGCTTCTCATGCGTGACGCGACACGTCAAAAATCAGTCGTACAGCACACGCATGTCATCCGAATTCAGCCCCATCCTGGTCACGATCTCCATCGTGATCGCCTGCTTGGCCTCATACACCGCACTCGACCTCGCGGGGCGCGTGACACTCGCGCGCGCGCGCAGCCGCGTCGTTTGGCTCGCCTACGCATCAATCGCGATGGGACTGGGCATCTGGAGCATGCACTTCGTGGGCATGCTCGCCTTCCACATGCCCGTGCCGATCGCCTACGATGTGCCGCTCGTCATCATGTCGGCGCTCATCGCGATAGCTGCGGCCTTTCTCGCCATGTTCACGGTCAGCCGTTCGGAGCTGCCACTGCGCCGACTTCTTCTCGCCGGCGTCGCGATGGGAGCGGCCATTGCCGGAATGCATTATACCGGGATGGCTGCGATACGCATGGCTGCCAGCCTTCACTATGCGCCACTGCCCTTTACGCTCTCGATCGCGATCGCAGTCTCTGCGTCGTACGTCGCGCTCTGGCTGGCATTCCGGTATCGCCACGACGACACACTCCTCGGACGCTGGCGACGCGGGTTGAGCGCACTCGCTATGGGTCTTGCGATCGCAGGGATGCACTACACCGGCATGAGCGCAGCGCGCTTCACCGCCAGATCCTCTACATTCGATGGGTCATCGTTCACGATTCCCACCGGCAGCTGGCTGACGGTCGCCGTCATCGCCGGCCCTGTGCTTGTGCTCGTGCTCGCACTCGTCGGCGCATCGGTCGACCGGCACAAGCGACTCACGCTCGCCGAATATGCGCGGCTGCGGAGGCTGCGCGACGAGATGGAGGCAACGGTTATACACCGCACGGCAGAGCTGCAGGCCGCCATGCTCGCCGCCGAGCAGGCGAACCGCGCGAAGAGCGAGTTTCTCGCGCACATGTCGCACGAGCTTCGGACTCCGCTCCACGCCGTCATCGGCTTCGCGGACATCCTGCTTCGCAACAAGGAGAAGAATCAGGGCCCGCAGGACCTCCTCTACCTTGAGCGCATCGCCGCCAACGGTCGCGACCTCCTCACGCTCATCAACAACGTGCTCGATATTTCCAAGGTGGAGTCGGGACACATGGAGCTGGATATCACGCAGCAGTCGATCGGCGTACTAATCGCGGACGTGATCGGGCAGCTTGGCGGCGCGCGCAGCAATGTCGGCGTTCCACTGCACGTCGAGATCGCCGCCAACCTCGCTCCCATTTCCACCGATGCGCCGAAAATGCGTCAAATACTCATGAATCTGATCGGCAACGCCGACAAGTTCACCGAAGTCGGGAGCATCACCGTGCGTGTGGTCACGGACGATGGCCGCACGACTCCGCGTCGCATCGACGTTATCGACACGGGAATCGGCATTCCGGAAAACAGGATCGATGCGGTCTTTCGTCCATTCGAGCAGGCGGACTCCAGCACGTCCCGCAAATACGGCGGCACCGGTCTCGGCCTGCCGATCACGCTCGTGTTGTGCGAGCTCCTCGGCGCCACGCTGAGCGTCAATAGCATCGTGGGCGAAGGCTCGAGGTTCTCGATAACGCTGCCGAAGGCAAGGAGCGACATCCACGGCCCCAGGCCGTCGTTCAGGTCATCGCCGCCAGCGGACGTGCGTCGAGCGCGTTCCGCACCGCTTTCGCAAGCGACGCAGCCGTAAACGGCTTCTGCAGGAACGACGCGCTGGCAACGAGAAGTCCCCGCCGCACGATCACATCGTCCGTGTACCCCGAGACGAACAGCACGGCGAGATCCGGATGCGTCTCGCCGAGCACCGTCGCGAGTTCCCCGCCGCTCATTGATGGCATCACGACATCGGTGAGGACGAGTGCGATCGCCTCGCCATTCTCGGCCACACGCAGAATCGCCTCGACCCCGTTGTTCGCGACGATCACGGTGTAGCCCTGTCGCTCGAGAAGTCTGCGCGTGAGCGCCTGCACGGCGAGATCATCTTCCACCACGAGAATCGTCTCGGTGCCGCGAGGCGCCATCGGCGTCACGCCGGCGCCGGCAGGCATCGCGTTCACACGCGGCAGCAGGATCTCGAACGACGACCCGACTCCAGGCGCACTGTTCACCCAGATGTGACCACCCGACTGCTTCACGATGCCGTAGACCGTCGCGAGACCGAGCCCCGTGCCCTTGCCCTGCTCCTTCGTCGTGAAGAACGGCTCGAAGATGTGCGCGAGCACATCGGCTGACATTCCGGAGCCCGTATCGCTGGCCGTGAGTGACACGTAGGATCCCGCGGGAATGTCGGCGAGCCCGGCGCGCGCAGGATCGAGTACCATGATCCCCGATCCTATCGTGAAGGTGCCGCCGTGCAACATCGCATCTCGCGCATTCACCGCGAGATTCAGAATCACCTGCTCGACCTGCCCCGCATCGGCGAGGACGCAGCCGGCGGCGGGATCGAGCACGATCCTGACCTCTACATCCTCGCCGATCAGTCGCCGTACCATCGGCGCCATCCCGTCGACCACGGTGTTGACGCTCATGACCTTTGGATTGAGCAGCTGTTTGCGGCTGAAGGCGAGCAGTTGCTTCGTCAGCATCGTCGCGCGATCGGCGGCGCGCTGCATCTCGAGAATGTCCGCTCGGTGCGGGTCGCTCTCGAGCATCTCGTCGAGGATGAACTCACCGTGCAGCTTCATCGCGGTGAGCAGATTGTTGAAGTCGTGCGCGATGCCGCCGGCGAGCTGCCCGACCGCCTGCAACTTCTGCGAATGACGGAGCTCGTCCTCGAGCCGCTTGCGTTCGGTGACGTCGATGACGAAGCCGTGAATCTCGATGAGGTCGCCCGCTTGGTCGAAGTGGCCGATGACGTTCTCGAGTATCTGGAGCATCGAGCCGTCGCGGCGCTTGAGCGCATCCTCGTGCATCTCGAGACGCTTCTTCTTGCGCACCAGCGCCAGAAACTCGTTGCGCATGGCCGGATCCGTGTAGTAATTCGTCGTCGAGTGCTCGCAGGCGTCGACAGGACTGTCGTATCCCATCATGCGGGCGAACGTCGGGTTGCAGGCGAGGAGCGTACCGTCCACCGACGACACGTAGTTCCCCGCGAGACTCTCGACGAACAACGTGCGATACCGCTCCTCGCTCACCTGCAGGGCGCGCCGCGCCGCCCGCTCCTGCGTGACATCGCGAGCCAGCACGAGGCGCGCATCGCGTCCATCCATCGTGATTGCGTCCACCATCACCACGGCGTCTATCCGCCGGCCATCGCGCGTGACGTGCACGAACGATCCGGCATCCGATAGCTCGCTCGTCTGCGAAACGCGATGGTCGTCGAATGCCCCGGCCGCTTCCGGCGGGCGGATGTCCTCGATCGTCATGGTAAGGAACTGTTCGCGGTCGTAGCCGTAGTGCGCGACAGCTGCGTCGTTCACCGTCAGGAACCGCAGCGTTTCGCTGTCGAACACCCACATCGGCAGCGGATTTCGATCGAAGAGGAGCTGATAGTGACGCGCGCTCGCGCGAAGCGAGTCCGCAGCCTCGTGTCGAACCGTGACGTCGCGCGTGATTCCCACGATGCCAGCGAGCTGGCCTGCAGTGTCGCGATAGGCATTCGTCGTCGTCTCGATCCATATCGGCGCGCCAAGCACATTCCGGGTCTGCGACTCGACGATCAGGCGCTCCCCACTCTCCAGCACGAGCCTGTCGTCGATAGCGAATCGTGCGGCCTGGTCCGCGGAGAAGAAGTCGAGATCCGTCTTGCCGATCATCTCCTTCGCCGGAATACCGAATATCTGCGCGAGCGGCTCGTTGGCGACCACGAAACGGGAATTGAGGTCCTTCAGAAAAATGGGATCCGGGAGGTTGTCGAGCACCGCCATCTGCTGAACCGTCGCCATCCCGAACGCCAGCTCGACGGTCTTCAGCTCCGTAATGTCCTGTGTGGTGCCACGCACGTACACGAGCGCACCATCGACCACAGTCGCTATTCCGCGGTCGAGAAGATGCCGAATGCTTCCGTCCGGGCGGACCACACGGAAGGCAAACTCGAACCTCTCCGTTTCCCCGGCCTCCTGCATGCTCTGAAGGACGTGCGCGATGTCGTCGGGGTGTACGTGTTTCAGGAGGAGCTCGACCGACGCTGCCTGCGATTGGGGCTCGAAGCCCATGATGCGATAGGTCTCATCCGACCACGTGACCTTGTTCGCGCGCACGTCGACTTCCCAGCTGCCGATGTTCGCGATCTGCTGGGTGTCCAGGAAGAGTGCGCGGCTCCGCAGCAGCTCGCGCTGCGCGAGAGCGCGGCTCGACCGAAGCCTCGAGACGTACACGAGCAGTGCGGCGCCCGCGATGACGAGCGCCGGCAATAATAGATTGACGACGAGTTGGACTGTGATCACCTCTATAGTATCGTCGAAACCGGCCGGAACTGAACGGGGCCTCCCCTCGGAGATGCGGAGCAGCTACCGGGAGACGATGAGCTCCGCCATGCGCGCCGCCGCGCCCGGGGCCTGCGCAAAGAAGAGCACCGGCTCGATCAGCTCCAGCTCCATCAGAAGAAGACCACCGTTCCGTACAACTCCATCGACTCTGGCGTAGAGAATGTCCGCGACCCCCGTGTCCGTCGCCCCGCCGGCCGCGCGCAGCACCGTTAGCGCATCCTCGACGAGCCGAGCCTCGGGCTCGCACCGCTCGATCGAGCCGCCGAAGTCGTGCTGCACTCGAAATTCGCCGGCGGCCGGCACCTTCCTCACCGCATGGCTGAATTCACCGCCGAGGAAGATGAGAGACCACTCACCTTCCTCGATCTCGGGGAGATATGGCTGAACCATCACCCCACTCGGCCTCGACCCGACCAACGTGCGGAAACGCGCCTGGTGCGCGCTCCCGTCATTCAAGGCGACGCGCCAGGTCTCGTGCGCAGTTGCGGAGATCGCGGGCTTCACCACCGCTCCGCCAACCCATCCCTGTTCGGCAATGAGCGAATCGAGTTCCGGTATCTCGCCGCCATCGGCGGAGCTCACCCAGATCGTCGGCACCACCGCGACGCCTCTGGCCTCGAGATCCCGCAGGTAGCGCTTGTCCACGCTCCACTGAACGAGCGCCGGCCCGTTCATGAGAGAGCCATCATGGCGCGCCTTCACATCGTCGATCCAGACGCGGAACTCCGCTGGGAGATGATGGAAGTTCCAGCAGGAACGCAGGATGATGCGATGGAAGCACGACCAGTCCGTCTTCGCATCCCACGGCCTCGCCTCGACCTCGGCCCCGCGCGCGACGAGCGCATCGCGCAGGAGGCGATCGTCGGTCGTGATCGCCGGAACGCCGGAATAGGTAATCAGCGCGACTCTGCTGTTGGAAAGCGGGAAGGCCATTCCCAAATCTGAACTTGTGTCGCCTCATTCTGTAGTGCATTCACAAGCGCACTCGTGTGTCCCCTCGTGCATCTTTCTTCATGCTCTTCGTCGACAACGGTGGGAACAACGATGCGCGCCTCAACCTGGCGCTCGAGGAACACGTGCTTCGCAGCAGGATGGCGGACGATGATCTTCTCCTGTTCTATGTGAATGCACCCGCGATCATCATCGGGCGCAACCAGAATACGATCGAGGAGATCAACTCCGAAGTGGTCGACGCGCGAGGGATCCGCGTCGTACGTCGCGTTTCCGGCGGCGGTGCCGTGTACCATGATCTCGGCAACCTGAACTTCAGCTTCATGACGCGAGATGTGAACGCGCGCTTCAATCGCTACGACCTGTTCAACAAGCCGGTCGTCGAGGTGCTGCGCGAGCTCGGTGTGCCCGCCGAGATCGGCGGGCGCAACGACATCCTCGCCGACGGGCGCAAGATCTCGGGGAATGCGCAGTTCGCGACGGCCGGCAAGATGTTCAGTCACGGGACGCTGCTCCTCGATTCGAATCTCGACGATGTCACTGCGGCGTTGAGACCCAAGCCGGGGAAGGTCGAGTCGAAGGGAGTGAAGTCGATTCGAAGCCGCGTCGCGAACATCAGCGAGTTTCTTCGCGAGCCGATCACCGTACGCGAGCTTCGCGATCGTATCCTCGAGCGTATCTTCGGCACGCGCGATCGTGCCCTCGTGCCGTCGCTTGCGCTCAATCCGGCGGACTGGCATGCAGCGCGCGATCTCGTCGAGCGGCGATACGGCAGCTGGGGCTGGAACTACGGCGAGAATCCGCAGAGCAACGTGCAGCGGGTGCAGCGCTTTCCGGCGGGCGAGATCGACGTGCGGCTCGACGTGCAGGGCGGCCGCATCGCGCACGTGCGCTTCTTCGGCGACTTCATGGGGCGCACCGAGGTGAGGGAGCTCGAGGCACGGCTCGAGGGACTTCCGTACGATCGCGAAGCCATCGTCGCCGTGTTGAGCGATCTCGATGTGGGACAATACTTCGGCGACATCGCCATCGACGATGTGCTCGCCCTGCTCGCTCCCTGAGCGTCTCACGCACCCCGCTGCTTCTCGTGTAACTTTGGAGACCCGACTCGAGGAGAAGCCATGACGCAACCGACCGAAAGCTGCGCTCACCTCGGCCAGGTGCGTGATGTTTCGCCGAACACGCCCGCGGGATGCGAGGAGTGCCTGAAGACAGGCATGAAGTGGTTTCATCTTCGCCTCTGTCAGGAGTGCGGTCACGTCGGCTGCTGCGACCAGTCGCAGGGAACACACGCGACGAAGCACTTCCACTCGACGAAGCACGCGATCATGAAGAGCTATCAGCCCGGTGAAGACTGGAGCTGGTGCTATGTCGATGAGCTGTTCATGGAGCCTGCGGCCCGTCCGGCCTCGTGAGCGCGCGCGCTGCCATGTGGCCGGCGCTGCCCCTCGCCGAGTGGAGCGACACGCGTGACACCTTGCACATGTGGACACAGATCGTCGGTAAAACGCGACTCGCGCTCGCGCCGATGGTCAATCACTGGTGGCAGGTTCCCCTCTACGTTTCGGCGCGAGGACTGACGACCTCATGGATGCCGCACGGCGAGGCGGGCTTCGCCGTCGAATTCGATTTCATCGAGCACAATCTCGAAATCCAGTGCGACGATGGCCGCAGCTGGACGATGGCGCTCGCGCCGCGCTCCGTCGCCGATTTCTACGAGGCGTACACCGCCGGCCTTCGCTCGCTCGGCATCGACGTCCACATCTGGCCCGTGCCGGTAGAGATCGCGAATCCGATTCCCTTCGCCGAGGATGAGACGCACGCCCCGTATGACGCCGGCGCCGCGCATGACTTCTGGCGCGCGCTCACCCAGGCATCGCGGCTCCTCTCGATCTTCCGCGGACGCTTCATCGGCAAAGCGAGTCCCGTGCATTTTTTCTGGGGGAGCTTCGATCTCGCGTGCACTCGCTTCAATGGCGAGCGCGCACCGCTGCATCCGGGCGGCGTGCCCGGCCTCGCCGACTGGGCTACGCGCGAGGCGTATTCGCATGCGTGCATCAGCGCCGGTTGGTGGCCCGGCGCGCTTGGCAGCCCCGTCGAAGAGGCGGTGTTCTACGCCTACGCGTATCCGGAGCCCGTCGGTTGTCCCACGGCGAAAATCCGCCCCGATGCCGGCCGCTACGATGCGGCGATGCACGAGTGGGTGCTCCCCTGGGATGCCGTTCGCAATGCAGCCGATCCCGATGCCGCGGTGCTCGATTTCTTTCAGAGCACCTACGAAGCCGCCGCTACCCTCGGCGCCTGGAATCGCACGGCACTCGAGCGCGATGAGACTCCGCGCTCGAAATAAGTCTCAAAGCATGTACGAGATGTTCGAGGCGCCAGTCGGATAGGCACAAATCATCGTCTTCAGCTCCGTCACGGAGATGTCGAAGCGAATCGCCATCGCGAAGAGATTGATCGTCTCTGCAGCCTCCGTGCCGAGGAGATGCGCGCCGACGATGCGATCCGTCTTCTCGTCGATGATCGTCTTGAACATTCCAGCGGGCTCGCGCACCCGGCGATTCGTGAACCACTGCGTCGTGTCTTTGGTCTCGACGCGAATCTGCATCCCCGTTGCGCGCGCGGCCGCTTCGGTGAGTCCCACGCGCGCGAGCACTGGAAGTGTGAACACGACGCTGGGCACCGCGCGAAGATCCGGCCGCGCAACGTTGCCGCCAAGCAGATTCTTCGCGACGACCGCGCCTTCGTGTCCGGCGACGGGAGTGAGCGGCATCGCACCCGGCGGGCTCACGACATCGCCCGCAGCGTAGACTCGTGGATTCGACACGCTCTGCAGAAAGTCGTTCACACGGATTGCTCCGTGGTGCTCGAGCTCGACGCGACCTGACGCTGCGCCGATGCGCGCGCTGTTGGGCACCCGCCCCGCTCCGTGCACAACGAGATCGGTCTCGACGAACTCCGTGTTCGCGCCGTGTCCGACCTGCACCCGATACGGTCCCGACTCGGACACGCGCTCGACTGCGCACACCGATTTGTCGAGACGAACATCGATGCCGATTTTCCGCGTGTGCTCGATCAGCCGGGCGACCAGATCGACTTCGAACGACGGCAGCGGTGCACCGCGGCCGAGCACGATCACCTCTGCACCCGCATGCCGCGCGAGATGCGCGAACTCGAGCGAGATGTAGCCCGCGCCGATGAACGCGACTCGTCGGGGCAGCACGTCGAGATCGAGAAACTCCGTGCTGTTTATGACGTGCTCTTCGCCGGGGATTTCGAGAACGCGCGGCGATGCTCCCGTCGCGATCACTACATGCTTCGCGACGAGCTCGCGATCGCCGATCGCGATTCGATCCTCCGCGACGAATCTCGCCTCGCCATGGAGCGTCTCGATTCCCTCCTTGCGAAAGCCCTCTTCCATGCTCGCGGGAACCGGATCAGTGAACTCGCGCTTGAACGCCATGAGCGACGGCCAGTCGATGCGCGCGTCGCCGGCCACGCCGTGTCCCTTCATGCGCTCAGCCCAATACACGACGTCGGCCGCACCCACGAGCACCTTTTTCGGATCGCATCCGCGATTTTCGCATGTGCCGCCAAATGGCCGATCATCGATTACGGCCACGCTCCATCCCGCCGCTCGACACGCGTGCGCCGGAGCCGCACCTCCGGTGCCCGAACCGAGCACTACCAGGTCGAATTGCCCTGTCATACCCCGCTCATGCGAGTTAACCGCCCATACGCGGCAACGGAACCAAACGCACTCTTTTTGCCCTAGTTACTGTCGGCGAACGACCCGTAGGCTCCATGTTAACGTCTGCTTCTGCCTCAAGGCTACCAATGGCTGCATCGATGCTCACTGCCCAGTCCGAGTCCGACCGCTCCGATAGCTCGCGATCACAGCACCGCACCCAGACGCTGGCCGAGCGCTTCGACGCTGTTCGTGCGCAGACCGAACGGTTGTGCGAGCCGCTCGACACCGAGGATTTCGTCGTCAGCAGCATGGCCGACGTAAGTCCGACGAAGTGGCATCTCGCGCATACGAGCTGGTTCTACGAGACGTTCATCCTCGGTCCGCACGCACCCGAGTACGTGTCGCCGAACCCGCGCTACGCATTCCTGTTCAACTCATACTACGTGCAGGCGGGCGAGCGCCACTGCAGAGCGATGCGCGGTCTCGTGACACGCCCCACCGTGCGCGAGGTCTTCGAATACCGCGCGCACGTGAACGAAGCGGTGCGCGCGCTACTCGCCGAGATCAACGACGATCCGAGCCACCCTGCATACCCGCTGATCGTGCTCGGCCTTCATCACGAGCAGCAGCATCAGGAGCTGCTCGTCACCGACATAAAGCACGTCTTCTGGATGAACCCGCTCCGCCCGGTATATCGCGAGCGCGCTGAAGTTCCATCGCGCGCTCTCCCGGCCACTGCGTGGAAGTCGTTCAGCGGCGGTGTGCATCGCATCGGCCATCAGGACGACGGCTTCTCGTTCGATAACGAGCTCCCTGCGCATCGCGAATTCCTCGAGGACTTCGAGCTCGCGTCGCGCCTCGTGACGAACGCCGACTATCTCGAGTTCGTCAACGATGGCGGCTACGAGCGCTCCGAGCTCTGGCTTTCGCCCGGTCTCGCGATGGTGAATGATGGCGGCTGGAAAGCGCCGTTCTACTGGGAGCGCGTGGACGATGGCTGGACGGAGTTCACACTCGCCGGCACGCGAGCCCTGGAGCTCGATGCGCCAGTGTGTCACGTGAGCTACTACGAAGCGGATGCATTCGCACGGTGGGCGAAGCGTCGCCTGCCGACGGAGGCCGAGTGGGAGGTCGCCGCGCGAGGCATTCCGATCACGGGGAACTTCGTCGAGAGCGAGAATTTCCATCCGGCGCCGGCGAGCGCCGAAGCGATCGCGTCGGGCGAGCTCACGCAGCTCTATGGCGATGTGTGGCAGTGGACGCAGAGCGCGTACGTCGGCTATCCGGGCTTCAAGACGGACACTGGCGCGATTGGTGAATACAATGGCAAGTGGATGGCCGATCAGTGGGTGCTGCGCGGCGCATCGTGCGCCACGCCGCGCTCGCACGCGCGGCTCACGTACAGAAACTTCTTCCCATCGGATGCACGGTGGCAGTTCATGGGGATTCGCCTTGCCGACCACGCGTGATGAGTGCTCGATGACGATGACTTCGCGGCAAGGTGTGCCGCGCATCGTCGCGCGCTCGAATAAGCAGAGCGTCCGCGACGAAGTACTTCGCGGGCTGCACGCCGAGCCGAAGACGCTGCCGCCGAAGCTGTTTTACGATGCCGTCGGCGCCGAGCTGTTCGAGGAGATCTGCGATCTTCCCGAGTACTATCTCACGCGAGCCGAGCTCGAGATCCTTCGCGCGCGCGCGGGCGAGATCGCGGAGCTCGCCGGGCCGCAGGTCGCTCTGCTCGAGTACGGGAGCGGCGCCGGCGTGAAAATTCGGCTGCTGCTCGACGCGCTGGAGTCGCCGGCGGCGTACGTGCCGATCGACATCTCGCGCGAGCAGCTCGAGCGCGTGGCGACCGAGCTCGCGGCCGAGTATCGCGATGTCGCGGTGCGACCACTGAACGCGGACTACACGCGTCCGCACACGGTTCCCGACCTTCCCGTGCGCTCGCGCAGAGTCGCGTTCTTCCCGGGCTCGACGATCGGCAACTTCCATCCGATGGAGGCGGTCGCGTTCCTGAGTCGCGTGCGTCGTGTCGTCGGCAAGGATGGCGCGCTGATCCTCGGTGTCGACCGCCGCAAGGGCGTCGCGGTGCTCAACGCGGCCTACGATGACTCGGCAGGGGTAACGGCGAAGTTCAACCTGAACATGCTGAAGGTGCTCAACCACGATGTGGGCGCCCGCTTCGACCTCGACAAGTTCCGGCATCGCGCCTTCTTCAATTCGAGCGCGAGCAGAGTCGAGATGCATCTCGTCAGCACGGAAGCTCAGACGGTGAAGGTGGCGGACGAGCTCGTCGACTTCGAGAAGGGCGAATCAATCTGGACGGAGAGCTCGTACAAGTACGATCGCGCGCGCCTCGAGGAGCTGGTCGACACGGCGGGCTTCCGCATCAGGAAGCTGTGGACGAACGCGAAGCGGCAGTTCTGGGTCGTCTACCTGGAAGCGGTGTGACGCTGATGGGCCGGTGCGACCGCGCGTTCGACCAGCGCGAGCGCACCGTCGACCAGTAGGGCGAGCGCCGCGGCGGGGAGTGCACCGGAGAGAATCATGTTCGTGTCGGCGAGCGCGAGTCCCGCGACGATCGGCTCGCCGAGCCCCCCGGCGCCGATGAAGGCGGCGAGCGTTGCCGCGCCCACGGTAATGACCGCAGCGGTTCGAATCCCCGACATGATCACTGGCGCCGCGAGTGGAAGGCGCACCGAAAGGAGGCGATGCCACGGCGTCATCCCGAGCGCTTCCGCGGCTTCGACGGCCGAGGGGTCGGCGTCGCGGACGCCGCTGTAGGCAGAGCGCACGATGGGATAGAGGGCGTAGATCCAGAGCGCCACGAGCGCCGGCTCGATCCCAATGCCGAAGAAGGGAATCATGAAGGCGAGGAGCGCGATGCTCGGAATCGTTTCGAGCACGCCGAGCGCGCCGACGATCGGCTCGGCGAGCCGACGCGTGCGCTCGAGCGCGAGAGCGAGCGGCAGCGCGACGACGATGGCGGCGCCGAGTGCGAGGGCGACGAGGAGGAGATGCTGGAGAACGAGATGCCAGATCGAGGCGCGTCGCTGCCAGAGATAGGATGACAAAGATCCCTTAGTACTAAGAGATTTCCGGTTTTCGGATGCGCCACCAGCGGCGCGTTCCGATGTTGCTGCGGTGATGCCGACGTCCCGCAGCGCATCAGCGGCGACGCGCTTCACATCTTCGCCGTCGACTTCGATGCGCCGGTTGAGCGCGCGCATGCGGCGTTCGTCGAGCATGCCACTCAGCGTCGTGAGCGCGGCCAGTGCGTCGGGGCGGTTGTGCGCGAGGCGCGAGCCAACCAGCGCGGCGGCCTGGTACGGCGGGAAAAAGTGCTTGTCGTCGATGAGCGTGACGAGGTCGTACTTCGCGAGGAGGCCGTCGGTGGAGTAGCCATCGATGACGTCGACCGCGCCGCTCGCGAGCGCCTGGTACTTCACTGCTGGTGCGAGTGGACGCACCGCTCGCGGCCGAACGCCGTATGCGCGCGCGAGGCCGGCGAGTCCATCGGGGCGGCCGATGAAGTCCGCCGTGAATCCGGCGGTGAGGTGCGAGCTCTCGCGCGCGAGATCGCTCATCGTGCGGAGACGATACTCGGCGGCGGTGTTCTTTCGAACCGCGATCGCGTAGCTGTTCTGAAAGCCGAGCGGCGGTAGCCAGCGCATGCCGTACCGTCGGGAGAACTCGCGTGCGACGTGTGCAAAGACGAGGGGCGCGTCGCTCGCGAGCGAATCGGGGAGCGTGTCGTGCAGCACCGCGAGCAGGCCGGTGCCGGTGTATTCGGGGTAGACATCGATCGCGCCGGAGCGGAGCGCTTCGATCGCGATCTGCGTCTGGCCCAGCCCCGGCTTCCGATCGACGGATATCCCGTGCGCCTCGAGTGTCTGTGCGAACATCTCGGCGAGGAGATACGACTCGCCGAAAGGTTTCGAGGCGACGATGACCGGCGCAGCGGGGGCCGGGGCCTGCGCGCGGGAAGTAAGTGGCGCAATCGCGAGCGCGAGCACGAGAAGCGCTCGCCTCATCTGAGCCCCCGAAGCGGCGCCGACGCCGCGAGCGCTCGCTCGAGCAGCGTCCCGACGTATTCGGTTGCCGGAGCGGTCGCGAGCATATCGATCGTACCGCGCTGCTCGATGCGGCCGTTGCGCATCACCACGAGCTCATCGGCGAGCCGCGCCGCCTCGGCTATGTCGTGCGTGACCATCAGCATCGTGAATGAAAGCTCGCGTCGGAGCGCGTCGAACGCCGCCTGGAGATCGGAGCGGGTGATCGCGTCGAGCGCACCGAACGGCTCGTCCATGAGCACGACACCAGGCCGAGCGGCGAGCGCGCGCGCGAGCGCCGCCCGCTGGCGCTGTCCGCCCGACAGCTCGTGCGGAAAGCGCGCGCCGAAGGTCGCGGCGGGAAGCCCAACGAGCGCGAGCGTTTCCGTCGCGACCGCGCTCGCATTCGGAATGCCGAGCAGCGAGGGGACGAGCGCGACGTTCCGAAGGATGCGCCAGTGCGGCATCAGCCCGCCGTCCTGCGGCACGTAGCCGATCATCCGCCGCAGCGCGACGCTCTCCATCGCGCGCACGTTCTGTGCGCCGACGGAGATCGTACCGCTCGATGGCTCGACCAGCCGGTTGAAGCAGCGCAGCAGCGTCGTCTTCCCCGACCCGCTTTCGCCAACGAGCGCGATGCTCTTCCCCGCCGCAACATCGAGACTCACACCCTCGAGCGCGACGACGCTCCCGTAGCGCTGGACAACATCCCGCGCGCACAGCGCGAGCGGCTGGCGGCGCGGCAGGGGCTCGCCGGATGTGTTCACTCACCTAAGCTGCCGCGTCGCCTGCCTCGTGGCAACGCACGCAGACCGTCTTCGTTATCATCAACGGATGCTGCTCCAACCTGCCGCAACGCTGTGGACCATCGGCCACTCGACGCATCCCATCGCGGACTTTCTCCATATCCTCGAGGCGCACGGCATCGCGCGCATCGCCGATGTGCGCCGCTTCCCGGGATCGCGCGCGCATCCGCACTTCAACCCCGACGCGCTCGCTGGAGCGCTGCGCGAGCGCGGAATCGCGTACACCCCGATGCTCGCACTTGGCGGCCGCCGCAAGGCGCGACCCGATTCCCTGCACGTCGCCTGGCGCAGCGAGGCCTTCCGCGGCTACGCCGACTATATGGACACTCCCGAATTCGCGGTGGCGGCTGCGGAGCTGGCGACGCTCGCGCGCGCGGAACGCGTCGCAATCATGTGCGCGGAAGCCGTGTGGTGGCGATGCCACCGCTCGATGATCGCCGACTACTTCAAGGCGAGCGGCTGGACCGTCCTCCACATACTCGACGCCGGAGAGGCGAAGGAGCATCCCTACACTGCGGTAGCGAGGGTCGTCGACGGCATCCTGACGTACTGATCGCCGTTCTCCCCCCGGCGACGCATGCGTGATAGCTTGAATCTCGGGCATTTCCCGCCCGCGCTCGCTCCTCTCCCGCGTACGCACTCGCATTCGCCCAGATGACCTTTCAGCGCAAGATGCTGTTCGGCTTCTCCCTCATGGTCCTCCCCGCGCTGCTCATCGGGGTCGAGGCGATACGCACGAACGTCCTCGAGCGCGACGCCCTCCAGATGCTCGGCCAGAACATGGCCCGCACGCGCACGTACTCCGAGCTCGAGACCGCGATGTTCAACCAGAGCGAGATCATCTGGCGCTATCTGAGCGGGCTCGATCCGCATGCGCGCGCGGAGTTCCGCGCGACGGGAGAAGTAATAAAGTTCTGGCAGCAGCGCTGGCGGTCGGAGCTCAGGCCGAACGAGTCGCAGCTCGCGAACAGCACCGAGGAGATTCAGCGCCGCATCGAAAGCGTCGCGGACAGCGTCTTCAAGCTGTATGACTCGGGGCAGCACGAGGCGTCGTACCGCATGGCGCAGCGAGATCTTCGCGACCAGCTCCTGCCGGCGCTCACGCAGCTCAATCGCGACATCTATCGCCAGGCGCGAGAGTCGAGCGTGCGTGGTGCGTACGCGCGCCTCGAGGAGATCGTGACGCGCGAGCGCGACGCGCTCATCGCCATCCTGATCGTCGCCGTCGGCGCCGGGCTCCTCGCCTCCTGGCTCATCTCGCGCGGGCTCGCGCGCCCGATCAGCCAGCTGCGCGTGGCCATGGCGCGCGTCGGCGCAGGCGAGGTCGAGCTCCCGATCGATGTGAGCTCACCCGACGAGATCGGCGACCTCGCACGCTCGTTCGCCCAGATGACCGAGAGCCTCAAGCAGTCGCAGGCCGGTACTACTCGGCTCAACTCCGAGCTCCAGCGAAAGGTGTTGCAGCTCGAGTCGACGCAGGCGCAGCTCGTCCAGTCCGAGAAGCTCGCATCGATCGGGGAGATGGCGGCAGCCGTCGCGCACGGCATTCGGAATCCGCTCGCAAGTCTCCGCGCCGCGGCGCAGGTCGCGCTCCGTCACCCCGAATCGCCGTCGTCGCGCGAGCATCTGACCGTCATCATCGAGGAGGTCGACCGGCTCGATCGCCGCGTCAGCCATCTGCTCAGCTTCTCGAAGCCTGCGCCCTTCCATCCACTGCGCGAGAGCATCGCGCGGCTCATCGAGGATCTCCTCCCACCCTTCGGCGAGCTCCTCAAGGAGAAGAGCGTGTCGCTCACGCTCGACATCGCCAGCGATCTCCCCGATGTACGAGTCGATCCGATGCAGCTCGAGCAGGCGCTCGTCGAGATCGTCTCCAACGCGCTCGATGCCATGCCGAAGGGCGGCTCGCTCAACATCGCGGCGAAGACCGACGATCACGCGTCCGTCACCGTCGAGATCGCCGATACCGGGGTTGGAATTCCAACACGCGTGCTCGACTCGGTTTTCGAGCCGTTCTTCACCACGCGCAGCGAGGGCACGGGACTCGGACTGGCGATCGCCAAGCGCTACGTGGAGCAGAACGGCGGCGCGATCGAGATCACGAGCATCGCCGGCACGGGGACGACGGTGCGCATTCGACTCCCGGGCATCGAAGCGGAAGCACTCGCGGGGGTGGCGATCTCGTGAGCGGCCCGACCGTCCTCATCGTCGACGACGAGCGCACGCTTGCGCGCTCGATCAAGACCTTCCTCACGGAGTCCGGCTACGAGGCCGAGGTTGCGGGCGACGCCGAGTCGGCGCTCGAGCTGCTGGAAAGCTTTCGCCCCGACGTCATCTTCGCCGACGTGCGACTTCCCGGCATGGGCGGCATCGAGCTGCTCGAGCGCATCCGTGAATTCGATGCGTCGATTCCCGTCATCATCATGACCGCGTACGGCAGCATCGAGGGCGCTGTGGAAGCCGTGAAGCTCGGCGCCTTCGACTATCTCAAGAAGCCCGTCGACCTCGAGGAGCTCAAGCTGCTCGCGGATCGCGCACGCGAGACATCGCTGCTCAAGCAGGAGCTCAGCTACTATCGCAACCGCGAGGCCAAGAAGCTTCCGTTCGCCGGAATGATCGGCGAGTCGACTGCGATCCGCGCGGTGATGGAGCAGGCGCGACAGATCGCTGCGCTCGACGACACGCCGCCGGTGCTCATCACCGGAGAGACGGGAACGGGCAAGGGGCTGATCGCGCGAACGCTGCACGCGAGCGGGCCGCGCGCGAGCAAGCCGTTCATCGAGGTCAACTGCACGGCGCTCCCGGGCAGCCTGATGGAGGCCGAGCTGTTCGGCCACGAGCGCGGCGCGTTCACGGATGCGAAGCAGAGCAAGATCGGTTTGTTCGAAGCGGCCGAGCATGGCTTCATCTTCCTCGATGAGATCGGCGATGTCGAGCTCGCGCTGCAGGGAAAGCTGCTTCGCGCCATTGAGGAGCGAATGGTGCGGCGCGTCGGCGGAATTCGCGATCGCAAGATCGACGTGCGCATCCTCGCGGCGACCAACCGCGATCTCGAGCGCGAGGCGCAGGCGGGCACTTTTCGACGTGATCTATACTTTCGTCTCGCCGTGATACTGCTCCGCCTTCCGCCGCTGCGCGAGCGTGACGACGACGTGCTGCTGCTCGCGGAGGATTTCGTGCGCCGCTTCAGCACGAAGTACGGGAAGGATGTGAAGCGCATGAGCCCCGCCGTGCGCGACGCGCTGCTCGCGTACTCGTGGCCGGGGAATGTTCGCGAGCTGAGTCACGTCATGGAGCGCGCGGTGCTCTGGAGCGAGGGTGGAGTGCTCGAGGCCGAGCAGCTATCGCTGACGAAGATGGATGATGCGGGGCAGGTGCGGGTGACGAGTGAGATGCCCATACCGGACATGAGCGCGACGGACGCGAACACCGGGCTCTCACTTCCGGGCGCACTGCCGCCGCGCGGCACCGACCTCGCGCAATGGGAAAGGTCGATGATCGAGCAGGCCCTCCGCGAAGCCAACGGCAACCAGACGCAGGCCGCCCAGCGGCTCGGCGTCAGCCGCGACACGCTCCGCTATCGTCTCAAGAAATTCGGAATCCAATAACCCAACATGCACGTCTTCCTGCTCGGCACGGCCGCCGGTGGCGGATTCCCTCAATGGAACTGCTGGTGCCCCACCTGCCGCGTCGCTCGCGAGGATCCGTCGCGCGCGCACCCGCGCTCCCAATCATCGATCGCGTTCAGCGCCGACGGCGTACGCTGGTTCCTGGGCAACGCGTCCCCTGATGTGCGCGAGCAGGTCGCGACGCTGCCGCATGCTGCGGTTGAGGGAGTGCGGCATGTGCCGGTCGAGGGAATCGTGCTGACCGACGCGGAGCTCGACCACACGCTCGGTATCACGCTGCTGCGCGAGGGGCGGCTGCTGCAGGTCATCGCAACGCCTGCCGTCGTGCACACCATCTCCGATGACTCGCGCGTGCTCGCCGTGACGCAGGCCTTCGCGACGGTACAGATCCTCGAGGTCGACCTCGGTGATCCGGTGCCGCTCGACTACCGCGACGGGAGCTCGAGTGGACTGACCATCGAGATGAAGGCGGTGCGCGGTGACCCGCCTCGTTTCGCCCGACGCGATGAGGTTGGGCACACGGTGGCTGCATTCATCAGGGACACGAGCACCGGCAAGGAGTGCGCGTTCGTCCCCGGATGCGGCGGACTCGGGCCCAAGCTGCTCGCGCGCCTCGATCAGGCTGAGCTGCTTCTCTTCGACGGCACCTTCTGGACCGACGACGAGCTCGCCCGCCTCGACATCTCCGATCGCCCCGCGCTGTCGATGGGGCACGTGCCGGTCTCCGGTGTGGAGGGAAGTTTGGCGGTGCTCTCGCAACTCTCGTGTCGCCTGAAGGTTTATACGCACATCAACAACACGAATCCGATGCTCGTCGAGGGCTCGAGCGAGCGCGCGGCGGTCGAGGCGTCGGGGCTGATCGTGGGCATGGATGGGATGCGCTTCGAGATCTGAGGCGCGCGTTTTGCGCGCGTGTCGTGCACTCCCCCCACCACGCGGTATGCTTTCACCATGTTCAGCTCTCTTCTCTTCGCACCGACGGTCGCAGCTCCGCCGGCACCGCCAATCCCGAGGCTCGAGTCGCCGCTCGCACCCGATGCGCTGATCGGGGCGCTCCGTGGCTTTCACGGATCGTACTACGTGGAGCATCCCTTCCATCACCTGATGCACGAGGGAAGGCTCACGCAGCGGCAGATGCAGGGGTGGGTCGCGAACCGGCTCGCGTATCAGCGTGCGATACCGCGGAAGGATGGCGCGATCATTTCGAACTGCCCGCTGCCGGAGGTCCGTCGCAAGTGGATTCAGCGCATCATCGATCACGATGGGCTCAATCCTGGCGAGGGCGGGATCGAGAAGTGGATTCAGCTCGGAATCGCGTTCGGTGTTCCACGCGAGGAGATGGAGGACGAGCGTCACGTGCTTCCCGGCGTGCGATTCGCGGCCGAGATGTACGTGAACTTCTGCAAGACGAAGCCGTGGGTCGAGGCGGCGGCATCATCGCTCACGGAGCTGTTCGCGCCGGACATCATGCGCCGCAGGCTCGAGTCGCTGCCCAAACACTACTCGTGGATTCGTGCTGACGCGTACGACTACTTCAACAGCCGGCTCACGCAGGCGCCGCGCGACAGCAATCACGGACTCGAGATCGTGACGACGTACTGCACGACCGTCGAGACACAGCAGCGCGCGTTCGAAGCGCTTTCGTTCAAGATCGAGATGCTCTGGGTGATGATCGACACGATCTACAACGCGTATCGCGAGGAGTGATGGGAATGGCACTCACGAGTTCGTCCCGTCCCAAGCTCTGGAAGTTCGCTCGCGTGCAATTCGACGACGCGAGGCAGCGAAGCGTGCTGCAGTATCCGGAAGGCGCGGTGCTGTTGAACGACACGGCCGCGGAGATTCTTGCGCTGTGCGATGGCGAGCGCACGATCGAGGAGATCGCCGCGACGCTCAATCAGCGCTATGACGCGGACGTGCTGGCGGACGTGCTGGCGGATGTGCAGACGTATCTGTCGGAGCTGGCGGACCGTGAGCTGGTGAGGGACGAAATGCCGTCATCTCCGGTGGGATGATGTAGCAAAGCAGTCGCAGAGCTCGCTGCGTGAAATGACCCAATTGTGGGTCATCCGGCGATGAATTGGGGGTAAATCCAGGCTAGGTGTCGACGCTGTATGTATTTCGTAAGCTCATATGGCAATTAAGCTTAGACGTCTGTAAACCGCTCTGATAATCACGGCACGGTCAGTGCTTTAGTCACGGTAGTCGCGAGCCAGTGAGTAGTCTCGTTTGGGTGAACTTTCTCGCCTATCGGGTGCCGGTCGCGAGGATGCACCTACCGCTAACAGGAGTCCTGCAATGTCCTGGACCAAGCCGGAATTCGAAGTCGTGGAAGTCACGATGGAAGTAACTGCCTACGTCGCCCGCCGCTAACCAGCGCGCAGCGAAGCACAGGGGGCCCGCTTCGGCGGGTCCCTTCTCTTTTCCACGGATGACGGTGCGCGATGGATCGTAGACCCACGACCTTGCTCGCGGAGCTCACGCACCGCTGTCCGCTCCACTGCCCCTACTGCTCCAACCCGGTCGATCTCGCCCGCTCGCAGTCCGAGCTCTCGACGGAAGACTGGAAGCGCGTCTTCACGCAGTCGCGCGAGCTCGGCGCGCTCCAGCTCGGACTCTCCGGCGGTGAGCCGCTCATCCGCCGCGATCTCGAAGAGCTCGTCGCCCACGCGCACACGCTGGGCTTCTATCAGACGCTCGTTACCTCGGCCGTAGGCCTCACGCGCGATCGCGCCGCGCGCATCAAGGACGCCGGGCTCGAGCACGTGCAGATCTCCTTTCAGGATTCCGAAAAGGAGATCGCCGAAAAGATCGCCGGCACTCGCAGCTGGGATGCGAAGCATCAGGCGGCTGCGTGGATCAAGGAGCTCGACTTCGCCTTCAGCGTGAACGTCGTCCTGCATCGCGCCAATCTCGATCATCTCGCCGAGATCATAGACATGGCCGGCGCGCTCGGCGCCGATCGCATCGAGCTCGCGAACACGCAGTACTACGGCTGGGCGGTGCTGAGTCGAGAGTCGCTGATGCCGACACGCGATCAGATCGTGCGCTCCGAGGCGATCGTCGATCGCGCGGTCGAGAAGTATCGAGGGAAGATGCAGATCATCTATGTGCTTCCCGATTACTACAGCGAGTTCCCGAAGCCTTGCCAAGGCGGATGGGGGAACTTCTATCTCGTCGTCGCGCCCGATGGTCGGGTGATGCCCTGCCACGCAGCGTCGCAGATCACGACGCTCAGCTTCGACAACGCGCGCGATCACAGCATCAGGCACATCTGGGAAGAGTCGAGCGCCTTCAAGGCGTACCGCGGCGATGACTGGATGCAGGAGCCCTGTCGCAGCTGCCCGCGCAAGCACGTCGACTTCGGCGGCTGTCGCTGCCAGGCATTCGCCCTCACCGGCGATGCGACGCGCACCGATCCCGTCTGCACGCTGACATCCGATCGCGCGATCATCGACGCGATGCTCGACGGCACCCCGCCGCCCATTACGTACGCCTACCGCGAAATGGGCCGCATACCCGCGACGGCGATGGCCGGGGCGACCGCACCTTCCATCGATCGCGAGTAGAGCACAACGCCGAGGGATGCGTCGCTTATCGATTGTTGGTACCTGCTATGCTACGCCCGCATAATACTCGTCGATGCAGAGCGTGATGACCTGATTGAGCAGCGCATCCGGGCCCACCGAGCGGCTGCGCGGGTGATCGCTGTGAAGCGATGACCATCCCTGCTTGATCGCAATCACCACTTGTTCGACGCGCACGCCGTTGCCTCGCGCATCGTCGCAGAGGCCGCGAAGTGCGCGGCGGACTTCATTGCCAGCGCGCATCGCGCCTTCGGCTGTCGTGGGCGGCTCATCGTTCACCATGCGCACGAGCAATTCGCTGAGCGCGGAGATGGTGCTCTCGGGAATGGTTCGCGAATTCACCAGATTGACCACTCGTGGGAGTAAGGGTCGAAGGTCGGCCGTACAAGACGACGGAGGGTCGAGCTCCGGAAGTCGGCGCTCGGGCACCTTCTGTCGCGCGTTCGTCAACGCTCGCTACTACTTGCTGCCCTTTGCGCCGGCGAGCGTCGCTGCGTGATTGATGCTTGTGATGTACGCAGCCACCGGCTCGGATGCATTGCGTGCAGGGAGCACGAAGCTCGAGTCGTCGGGAGCGATCGGCTTGCCGTTCGACACTGGCTCGTCGACCATGAGATCGCCACCCGCGCGCTCTACCGCGCGCTCGAAATTCTCCACGGCATCTTCGAGATCCGCCAGCTCATCGGAGGACTCCTTTCCGGTGAGCTGCACGCCGTTCCGGCGAAGACGAGATGCGATCTCCTCGCCGATCCTCTTGCGGTCATTTGCCGAGCTGTCGGACGAATCGCTGGATGGACCGCGTGTCACTTCTTTCCCCTCTTGTCACCCTCGCCCTCGGGCAGCGTCTCCCACGTCGATGAGCCGGAGAGATTGCTGTTCTTCGCGGCGTCGCCTACCGAGCCCTTCCCTTCCGCCGCTTCGCGACGGAGCTCGTCCTGAAGCGCCTGCTCGCTGTCGCTCTTGGCGTCGCCCTTCTTGCCAGCATCATTCTTGTTGTCGCTCATGTTCGTAGCTCCACTATTGGATGGGTCGAGAACGTATCGCCGCGCAGGGTGGCGTGGGAAGAAAGCTGATGCATGGAGCGGGCCTTGGCACGACCTGCGCCCGCGCAATACAGAGCTAACGCCTGTTGGGGTAACGCATTGAGCGTCCGGATAGTTGCCTGGCGTGCCACCGGCCGGCGTCGCCCACAATGTTCACGGATCCGCCCGGACTCTAGCCGCCCATCGGCTCGCGCCGTTAATTCACGCGACCAGGAGAGGCTCCTCACTCACTACTACCACAGCTGAACGATGAAAATCTCGTATGCCACTGAGGCTATCGGCACGTTCTTTCTCGTGCTGACAGTGGGGCTCACGTCGCTCTCGCAATCGCCGCTCGCACCGCTCGCGATCGGCTGTTCGCTGATGATCATGGTGTACATGGGAGGGCACGTCTCCGGCGCGCACTACAATCCCGCGGTGACTCTCGCGGTATGGATGCGCGGCAAGCTCCCCGCCGCCGATGTGATTCCCTACTGGATCGCGCAGCTTCTCGGCTCCATCCTCGCTGCGCTCACCGTGCTCTATCTCACCGGCAAGACGTTCGCCGCCGCGCCCGGCGCCGACGTGACCCCGGGTCGCGCGCTCGCGGTCGAAGCGATCTTTACCTTCGCGCTCGCGCTGGTCGTACTGAACTCCGCGACTGCACGGCAGACCGAAAAGAATTCCTTCTATGGATTGGCGATCGGTTTCACGATCGTGGTCGCAGCATTCGCGGGCGGTGGAATTTCGGGCGGCGCGTTTAATCCTGCCGTAGGCGTCGGACCGATGCTCGTCGACGCATTCGTCGCGCACGGATCGATGGCGAACATGTGGCTCTACCTCGTTGGTCCGCTCGCGGGCGCCGCGCTGGCCGCGCTCTTCTTCCGTGCGCAAAATCCGGAGCCCGAGACGGGGTCCGCGATTCCGGGCGCACCTCCGGGAGAGCAGCGTGTGAAGCCGGGCGAGTTCACGGCGCCACGGCCGGGCGGAGCGGCGACCAAGTAGACGTATGAACAGAGCGGCAGCGCTGCGAAGCTCGCGGCGCTGCCGATCTCGTTTTTCAGCACTGGGGCGGGTGGGGTCGAACCACCGATCTCCGGATTAACAGTCCGGCGCTTTGCCAGCTCAGCTACGCCCCAAAAGGATGCGCAAGTTAGTATATCACAGCGACATACGCAACTTTGTATGCATTACCGCATGCACTGCCGACCCCGTTTCCAGCAGGATTCGATGACAATCTCATTCCGCCCGACTGTCACTCTCGCCACCGTCGCATTCGCGCTTTCGGGATGCGCGGGCACCGTGCATCCCGGGGTTGCCGCACCCGATGGGTCGTACGACGTCGTCATCAGCGGCGGGAAGATCGTCGATGGGACGGGAAATCCGTGGTTCTATGGAGACGTGGGGCTCAAGGGCGATCGCATCGCGATCGTTGCGCCCGCGGGAACGCTCGCCAACGCGCGAGCGGGCAGGCGCGTCGATGCAAAGGGGCTGGTCGTCGCGCCGGGATTCATCGACATCCAGGGCCAGTCGAATGAGCAGCTGCTCACCGGCGATGGCCGCGTGATCAGCAAGGTCACGCAGGGTGTCACCACCGAGATACTCGGCGAGGGACACACGCCCGCGCCGGTCAACGACAAGTTCCTCGCGACTCTGGACGCGAGCGACAGCAGCGGCATCCGTATCGCGAAGCAGTTCATGGGCGACCACGGATTCGGCGCGTGGCTCGACGCGATGGAAAAGCACGGCAATTCGATCAACGTCGGCTCGTTCCTCGGCGCCGAAACCATCCGCGTGTACGCGAACGGACAGGCGCGGGGCGCGCCGACGGCGGCGGAGCTCGACACGATGCGGCGCGTGACGCGCGACGCGATGAAGGATGGCGCGTTCGGCGTCGCGAGTGCGCTCATCTATCCGCCGGGGACTTACGCGGGAACGCACGAGCTGGGCGAGATCGCGAAGGCGATGGCGCCGTATCACGGTGTCTACATCTCGCACATCAGGTCGGAGGGTGACTCGCTGCTCGAGGCGCTCGACGAAGCGCTCGCAATCGGACGCGAAGGTGGTGTGCCGGTGGAGATCTATCACCTGAAGGCGGCCGGACGTCACGCCTGGGGGAAGGCGGCCGAGATGGTCTCGAAGATCGACTCCGCGCGCGCTGCGGGGCAGGATGTGGGCGCGACGATGTATCCCTACACTGCGTCGGGGAATGGTCTCGCGTCATGCGTGCCGCCGTGGGCGGCGGAAAATGGGAAGCTCCTCGAGAATCTGAAGAATCCTTCAACGCGCGCGAAGATCATCGCCGAGGCGATGGACTCGACGCCGCACCGGCCGGTCTATTGTCAGGAATCGGGGCCAGGGCCGATCATGGTCGTCGGGCTGCTGACGACGCCGTCGCTCGCGAAGTACGAGGGATGGCGGCTCGACAAGATTGCGGATGACATGCACAAGTCGTGGGGGGAGGCGATGGCCGACGTGGTGCTGATCAGCGGAGGCCGCGCGGGGAAGCTGACGTTCAGCATGACCGACGAGAATGTCGCGATGCAGCTGAAGCGCCCGTGGGTGGTGATCGGGACGGATGCCGAGGGGTTCGATCCAGCGGATGCGAAGGGGCTGACGCATCCGCGAGCGTATGGCAGCTATCCGAGACTGCTCGGAAAGTACGTGCGCGAGGAGCATGTGCTGACGCTCGAGGATGCCATCCGGAAGTTCACGTCGGGCGTCGCCGAGCGGCTGTCGATCCAGGAACGGGGAATGCTGCGCGCGGGGATGTATGCGGATGTCGTCGTGTTCGATCCGAACACGATCATCGACAAGGCGACGTACGAGAAGCCGCACCAGCTGTCGGTGGGAATGCGGGAAGTGTTCGTGAACGGGGTGGAAGTTCTGAAGGACGGCGTGCACACGGGCGCGAAGCCGGGACGTGCGCTGCGCGGGCCGGGCACACGGATGAAGTAAAGTCACATACGCGACGCCGATGAGAGTGCTGGCGTGGAACATCCGTCGCGGCGGACGTGCCCGAAGCGATCGTATCGTGGCAGCGATTGCGGCTCACGCACCGGACGTCATCGTGCTCTGCGAGTATCAGGAGAGTGGGAGCGCGCAGATCATCGAGTCACTCCGCTCGAGCGGATGGCCGCATCTGCTCGTGACGACGCAGGGACCGCGACAGGGTGGGATCGCGGTGCTCTCGGGATCGCCACTCGTCGCTCGGCCGCGGCCCGGCGCGCTCCGCGATCTCGAGCGTCACTACCCGGCGGTGTCGGTGCCTGGCTACGCCTTCGAGCTTCGCGCGATCTATGGGCCGCTGGGTCGCGACGTGCATCGGCAGTACTGGGATGGGCTGTTGTCATCGCTGCGGTCGGAGAGCTCCGACGCCATTCTCGTTGTGGGCGATTTCAATTCCGGAAGCCCAAAGAACGATTCAACGAACGCCGCGGTGTTCAGCGGAGAATTCTTCGATCAACTGCCGGCGATGGGATTCACGGATCTGTGGCGCGCGCGGTATGGAGAGGACGCGCGCGAGCATACGTGGCAAGGGTCGAGGCATCCCTATCGTCTCGACCACGCGTTCGCGTCGCCGTCGCTCGCAGCGCGAGTGAACGGCTGCGCATACTCGCACGGGGAGCGAAGGGCGGCGATCTCCGATCACTCCATTCTGCTCGTCGATATCGCGTAGTGATGCGATTGGGCTGTCGAACAGTCACGAAGATTGACGCGAGGAAATCCGGGAGACACCTTCGATTGAGGGTGCGCCGTAGTGGCGGAATCAGTGTCGCGGGATCTCTAGCCATGGGTTCTGATTCGATGACCGCATTAAACGCCCGGCTACGCATTCTCGCATTGGTTTGCGATGCACGACTCCGTCGCCATCCCCGTCGACAGCATCGCGCAGGTATCGGTGCGCGGATTCTCGGCGAGAAATACGGCCGGGCTTGCGGTTGGCCTCGGAGCGGCCGGCCTGCTCGCGTTGCTCCTCTTCAGCTTGAGCAACCTGGGATGGAGTCCGTAGCGGGCGTGGTAGGCACGGCCGTCGCGCTCAGCGACTGACCTTGCTCCGCCACGCCGCGATCACGGAGCCAAAGGCCACGCACAGCATCGCGACGGCGCCAACCACCCACGCGACGGCGAGCCGGTCGAACGCCGCGGGATCATTGTTGTTCCCGGCGTTGAACGACATGAGCAGATAGGCGCCGCAGCAGAACACGCTCGCGCAGACGGATACGAGAGCGAGCAGCACGAATTTCGTGCGGCGACTGATGGCCAATTTTCCCTCGTTGAGTTGCGTAAGAGCAGTCAACGGCTCGACAACATTTGGACATGGCGCGCAGACGAGCCCGGCAATCCCTCGCGGCGCACGCCTTGCTTTACTCTCTCCGCAGAGCGCGCACCGCGCCTCCGTTACCGCTTTGCGAGGAGAATCACATGCCCACCGTCAAGCCCAAGAGCAAGGCCGCCAGCAAGACCGCCAGCAAGACCAGCAGCAAGACGAGTGGCGGACAAGCATCCGACAACATGCGAAACGACAACGTTTCGCCCGCGAAGAAGATGGAAGAGCTCTACTCTCTCGTCGAGGGGATAGACATCGCGATGCTGACGAACCGCAACTTCGACGGCACGCTCGTGTCGCGCCCGATGTCCACACAGGAGAAGCGCCCGCGCGTCGATTTCTGGTTCGTCACCAGCACCGAGACTCACAAGGTTGATGAGATTCAGGCGCAACCAGAGGTGAATCTCGCCTACTACAACGGCAAGTCACGCGAGTGGGTGTCCGTCAGCGGCACCGCGCGACTCGTAAGCGATCGCGATCTGATTCGCACGCTCTACAAGTCGGACTGGAAAGCGTGGTTCGGAGACGAGGGCGGCGATCGCAACGGCGGGCCGAACGATCCGCGACTCGTGCTCATCGAGGTCGAGGCGCACGAGGTGGTGTATCTCAAGTCGAATCAGCCGCGCGCCGTGCAGCTGTTCAAGGTTGCGAAGGCGATGATCACAGGCGAGCCGCCGAAGATCGGCGAGATCCGCCGCGTCGGAAACAAGGAGCTGGAAACGCGTCGCTAGCCCGCGCCGCTCGCGTCAGCGGCTCGGCTTCACGAGCCGCTGCGCGAACAGCCACTTCCATAGCTCCGGGTCCGCATACGCCGGCTCCCACGCGCCGTGTCCCATGTCCGGATACTCGGTGTACTTCACGTCAGTGCCCGCATCGCGCATCGCCTTCACGAGCTTCTGCGCCTGAATCGTCGGCACCACGTCGTCCTTCTCACCGTGGAAGATCCAGACCGGCATCCCCTTCGTCTGCCGAGCGACGTACGCGTACGGATCGTCGCCCTTCACGCTGACGAACAGATTGTCCATGTCCGCCGACGGCGTGAGCCCAGCCGACACCGCAACTGCAGCCGCGAAGACGCCAGGATGATCGACGATCTCCTGCCACGTGCCGTAGCCGCCCATTGAGAGCCCGGTTACGTAGATCCGCTCACGATCACCGTGAAATTCCTTCACGCTCTTCTCGAGCGCCGCATAGGTCGCGTCCGCGACCACTCCACGAAAGACGCTGTCATCCGGACACTGCGGCATCACCACGATCGCATCGAACCACCCGCGATGCCAGCGAATCTGCGAAGGCATCCCGACCTGCGTTTGCTTGAGGCCATCGCTCCCACGCTCGCCGGATCCGTGCATGAAGAGGATCACCGGCAGCGACGCGTGTCCGTCGTACGTCGGCGGCACGTAGACCTGGTACTTGAGCGTGAGCGCGCCCGACTTCACCGTGCGATCGAGAAAGCCCGTCGGCTTCTGAGCCGGCAATGCCGCCGCGAGCAGCAGCGCGATCGATGCGAGCGCGTGCGACAACATCATACCGTGTCTCCGCGCGCGATCTTGGCGCTGATGACGGGATAAGCGATCAGGAGCTGCGCGAGCCCCAGCGCATTGCTGTGACGCTGCGTGCCGTTCGACATGAACTGCCCTGTGTGCCGCTGAAGCAGCTGGCGTAGCTCCGGACGCTGGCGCATGAGCGCGCGTTCCGCCTGCGCGGCCTCTTCATCTGCGATCCGCCCATCGATCTCGATCACCGCGCCCTCGCCCTGCTTCCGCAGCTGCAGCCTCGGCGCCGCAAGCGGAGACTCCTCGATTACCGCCGTGAGCGCGGGATGCCGCACCTGATTGCGCATCGCGACGGTCGCATGAAGCATCGTGTCGTCGATCGCCTTCGGACCCGGGCGAAAGCGCACCACCATGTCGGCGTGATCGCGCTGCGGACGAATGTATCGGGCCGACACTTGCTCGCGCCGCTCGAGCAGATCCTGCACCTGCCCCTGCGAGTAGCCGCGCTTGGCCGTGTCGCGGGACACCTTCCAGCGATGACGAAGCGGCTCGGGTGTGTCGAGGTAGACGGTCAGATCATAATGATCGCGTAGGGCCGGCGAGTAGAGACCGAGCAGCCCTTCCACGATCAGGAACTCGGAAGGCGCGATCTCCCGGGGCGCATCGAAGTCGCCGGTCGAATGGTTGTACGGTGCCTTGCGCACTGGCGTGCCGCTCGCGAGCCGGTCGAGATGCTCACCGAGCAGATCGAGGTCGTTGCAGTCGGGGTGGAGCGCGCTGATGCGCAGCTCGCGGCGCGCCTTTCGATTGTGCTTGTGGTAGTCGTCCGTCGTGACGACGGTGACGCGCTCGTCGCCCAGTAGGGAGCTGATGCCGGCGCCGAGTGTGGACTTGCCTGCAGCGCTGTCGCCGACGATGGCGAGCAAGATCGGACGGAGCGACATCGAGAAACTTTGTACCCAACAGCGGCGGCGAGCAAGGCCAGCGGAGCGCCCCGCTCGCCGCAGTCGTGGAACGTACGATTACACCCCGACGTCGACTCTCACCTCGAGCGTGCGCGGCCTTCCTACCGACGCGCCGCTGAAGAACGCTCCCTTGAGCAGATATCTGTGATCGAAGATGTTGTCGACGAAGAATTGCGGCCGCACGACGGTGCCGCCGATGATGAGGCTGTAGCCGAGCGCGCCGTTCATGACGAAGCTCGGATCGGTGTGGATGCTCTTGTTGAAGTCGAAGAGCCCCGTCCCGATCGGCGAGGTGATGTCGGCGCCGTTCGCGAGCCCGGTGCCATAGATACCGGTGGTGCTCGCGAAGAAGCGGCTTTTCGAATACACGAGCGATGCGACCGACGAGATCCGCTGGTCGTGATCGAGGTCGAACCACCCCCCGGGCACGTCCGCGATGTCGGTCGGGAAGAAGCCGCCGGTGACGGGGCCGCGGCCGTATGCATGATTGATCGCGAAGTTCATGTAGCCCGAGAATGGTCCGCCCGGCCGTACTTCGAGTACCGTCTCGATGCCGCGGATGCGCACCTGATCGAGATTGACCGACGTTACGATCGCCGTACCCGCGATCGTGTTGTCGTCGATGCCGGGGCTGCTGTTCTTCACGTAGCCCGAGAGCTTCCATACGATGCCGGCGGGAAAGCGGTGGATGTACCCGACCTCGTAGAAATCGTCGCGCTCAGGGAGCGTCGGAGACGTCGACGTCGTGTCGCCTCCCTCGGACACGGTGGTGATCGAGCGGAGATCCTCGACATTCGTGGGGATGAACTGTCGTCCGTAGTACAGATAAAGTGTGTTCGACAGGTCGGGGAAGAAGCTGAGCTTAACGCGCGGGCTCACCTGATGCCGGTCGCCCGCGAAGGGCGCGACGTGCGAGTCGTAGCGGACGCCGGTGCGCAACTCGAGCCACTCGAACGGCGTGTACGTGTCCTGCGCGTAAACACCAATGTCGTGTCCCTTGAGACTGGAATTCGAGCCGGGTCCGTTGTCGCCACTCGCATCGGCCGAAACGAAGTCCTCGCGCCCCGTGGTGACCGATGCCTGCACGCCGGTTTTGAGCTCGAGCGCATGCATGGCGCGCCACTTGAAGTCGATCTTCGTGCCGTAGGTGTTGAAGTTCCGCTGCTCCGCGATGTTGTACGGCGTGGCCGTATCCGGGAAGAAGAAAAATCCCGGATCGTCGGCCGCGCCTGGCAGATAATCGAGACTGCCGTGACGAAAGTAGAATCCGGTGAAGAGATCGGAGCTCGATACGGTCGCGGAATCGAGATCGCCGAAGCGATGACGCCAGCCGAGGTTCGCGAAGCTGTTGATGTCGGTCTGGCGATCGTTGGAGAAACCGACGGTCGAGTCGAACGGCACCCGGAAGCGCGTGCGCGACCAGTTGCCTTCGAGGTTGAACACATCGCGGGCGCTCGGTGTGAACTGCACCTTCCCGAAGGTGAAGTAATCCTGCCCGCTGTTGTGATAGTTGATCGGCCTGAGCGTCGTAGTGTCGAAGACGACGGGCTCCTGGCGCATTCCAGTTTCCTGACGCGAGCCGGAGAGAAAGAACCCCCATTTGCCGACGTTGTCACTGATGTTGAGTCCCTGTCCGTTGGTTCTGAACGAGCCGCCGTAGCCATCGAGACTCATGTGGAAGCCGCCGGCGGGGATGCGCGTGTGCACGTCGACGATCGCCGCATTCTTGTTCCCGAACTCGGCGTCCCATCCGCCCGTCTGGAACTCGATGCGGTCGACGACGGATGGATCGAAGAGCTCGTTGAGCGAGCCCGAGATCCCCGACGGTACCGGCACGCCATCGACATAGTACTCGTACTCGGCGTGCTGGCCGCGGATGTGGACCTCGCCGGTGGGTGCGCGCGCGGCGCCGGCGATGCTCTGTTGCAGAATCTGCGAGGTCGTATTCGATGGCGCGCCGTGATAGTCGTTCTGTTTGTAGACCTGGTTGCCGCTCCGAGTGTCGACTGCGATCGGCGCCTGAGCGGTGACCGTGAGCGCCTCGAGCTGCGTCGCGATTGGCGCGAGCGTGAAGGCGAGGTTGAGCTGGCCGGCGTTCGTGACGGTGACCGTGCGCCTCTCCGCCCGAAAGCCAATCATGCGCACCTCCATTGTGTAGTTGCCGGATCGCACGTTGTGGACGATGAAGTGCCCAAACTGATCGCTCTCGGCGTTCGCGACGAGCCGCGCGCCACGCATGATACTGAGCTCAGCGTTGGCGAGAGCCTCGCCGGTGGTGGAGTCGCGGATGACGCCGGCGATGTCGCCGCCGTCGGGAGCCGTTGCGGCGAGCGCAGTCCCCGGGCGCGATGCGCTGAGCGCGGCGATCGTCAAGAAGGAGGCGACGAACGAGAGTTGGCGACCGAACCGGGTACCGTGCATTGCGCTGCTCCATTGGTGGAAGCATCGAAGCTCGGTGTTGCCGTCGGGTTGTGAGAGGGGAGTTCAACGAAGCGGCGCGGGCGGGCAATGAACAGTCGATTGTGCCCAACGAGCGTCGATGACGAAACGAGCGGTCTACAGCTTGAGCAGCTCTGCGCGAAGATCGCGTGAGCGCTGACGACTCACAGGAAGCTGTTGCCTGTTCGTCAGCATCACGATGTAGGTGCCCCCGGGCATCGCGCTCACCTTCGTGACCATCTCGAGATTCACGAGCGCGCCGCGCGAGATACGAACGTAGATCGCAGGATCGAGGCGTGCGGCAAGATCCTTGAGACGATAGTTGATGGTGTAGTGTCTACCGTCGGCCGTGGTGAGATGGAGCAGTTCGCCGTCCGCGACTACCGACGCGAGCTGCGCCACGGGGACCAGCACGATGTCATCCTTGAGCCGCACGGGAATGCGTCGCAGCCAGGGCACATCGCCGCCCGTCGCGTGCGGCGCAGCCGCGCGCACTCGCTGGGCGGCGATCGCCGCGTCGGCGCCTCGCGCGAGCCGCGCATGCACGCGATCGAGCGTATGGCGCAACCGCCCCGGCTCGACGGGCTTGAGCAGGAAGTCGATGGCGTTCGCCTCGAACGCGCGCACAGCGTACGCATCATGTGCCGTGACGAAGGCGAACAGCGGCAGCAGCCTTTTCTTGACGAGACGCACGACCGTGAGGCCGTCCACCTCGGGCATCTGCAGATCGAGCAGCGCGAGATCCGGCTTCTCAGACTCGATCATCGCGATTGCTTCCGCGCCACCCGTCGCCTCGCCGACGAGCTCGACATCGCCGCACTCCTTCAGCAGGCGCGCGAGAAATGCGCGCGCGGGGCGCTCGTCGTCCGCAATCACAACGCGTAGTTGGCCGCTCACGCGATCCGCTCCGCCTGCGCGTGTCGTGGCCTACGCGCCCCACCTACTGCGGACAGCGCAATGCGCACGGAGACTCGAGTTCCGAGCTCCGCAGAGCTGTGCATGGTGAGCGACGCGGAATCACCGTAGTACCGCTCCAGCCGCTTCTCCAGATTGGAAATTCCGATGCCACCGCCGCGCCGTCGCGCGAGCTCCGCCGCCGGCACCATTGCCCCGCTGTCCGTCACGCTCAGCAGCAGCGTGTCCCCCTCCACTTCCGCTGCGACGCGCACTCGACCGCCGTCGCGCATCGGCGCGATCCCGTGCTTCACGGCGTTTTCCGCCAGCGGCTGCAACACGAGCGGTGGCACTGGCAAGTCGAGTAGCGCGCCGGGCACGTCGATGCTCACGTCCAGCCGTTCCTCGAATCGTGCGCCTTCGATCGCAAGATAGGTGCGCACGATCTCGATCTCCTCGCCGAGGGTCACGAAGCCGCCGTCGGATCGCTTGAGCACCGCACGCAGAAGTCCTGTGAGCTTGTAGAGGGTGTCGAGCGCGCGCGGGGGTGCTTCCTGAATCAGCTGTCCGATGGTGGTCAGCGTGTTGAAGAGGAAGTGCGGATTCAGCTGCGCACGCAGCGACGAGAGCTCCGCCTCGGCGGCGAGCTGGACGATCTCGCGCTCGCGGAGATCGCGGCGATGGCGCTCGTCGCTCACGCGCAGCGCGTCGATCCGGCGCGCTGCGAGGAGGGCGAGCGTTTCGAGCAGAGCGAGATCGCCGGAGAACAGACGCCTTCCACCGGCGAGATCGTTTACGCTCAATCGATACGGCGGCGCTTCGGTGGTGGGGACCATGACGCTGGCTCCTCCCGCGCGCGTCGTCGTCACCGCGCACGCGCCGTCAGCGCCTGTGCGCATTGCTTCCGGGATCTGCGCCCATGCGACTTCGCGCGCGGACATTGCGGGCGCGATGCGCTCACAAAGAGTGTCGAGAACGAGTGAGGCGCTCGACAGCTTCGCGATCGCCGCCGCCACATCGGCGCGCACCTTTTCGTAGTCCGCCCGACGCAGCACGATGCGGTCGACGAATCGGTTGATCGTGCGCTCGAGCGCGGGGTACGCGAGCGCGGTTACGACCCACAGCGCGATGAGCGCGCTCACCGCCCACGAAGCCCCATTGCCGGCCGCGAGATTCGGGAGCACGACTGGCACTGCGACGAACGCATATAGCAGCCCAGCGAGGAGTACGACGGCGAGGAGCGTCAACACACGCTTGAGGAAAATGTCGGCGAGCGCGAAGCGATAATCCTGATATAGAATCACAAGGGCGAGCGGGAGCGAGGCATGGTGGCCGACGAGCTCGATCGGCACACTCTCGCTTCCGGTGGTGTGGCGTTGGAGGTGAAGCGCCATCACCGCGAACGCGGCGAGAGCAACCGCAGAGAGTGTCCACCCGGCGCGCGGCCCTCTCGGTGCGAGCAGCGCGAGCAGCGCGATCACCACGATGTAGCCGGCGGTGAGCATCGAGAGCGCGAACGAGGCGGGAATCTCCTGGTGCGCCCAAGCCGCATGCAGCTGAACCAGCGCGCCCGCCGCGCTCAGCACGTACGCTGCCACGACGAGAGAGCGCGCGCTGCGCGGTTCCTCGGACTGTAGCGATGCATGCACGACCACTGCCGGGAGAAATCCGAGCGCTGCAAAGGCGGCGGCCTCGAGCCATGCGTTCGGCGCACCGCCAAGATCCCGCGTGCCGTAGACGACGAGAGCGCCGACGTTCCAGAGCAGACCGAGCAGCGATGTCGCGAGCGGAATTCGATCCGCGCGATTTCCGAAGCCGCCCGCGTTCCGCCCCGCGCGCAGCGTCATCACGCCGAGCATAGCGTAGAGCACGATGCCCGAGGAGAAACCGAGCAGATGGATGAGTGCCGCAGAAGAGTTCATGGCTTGTCGAGATATATCCGGTGTTTCCATGGTACACCAGCAATGCAACTTCCCTTCGACAAGCAAGAGCGGCGCGCACCCGAAGGTACGCGCCGCCCGTGTCGCGAGAGTCTTGCGCGCGATCGCGCCAGAGCTACTTCGCGGGCATCAACACCTTGTCTATGACGTGAATCACGCCGTTTGACTGCTTGACATCGGCGATCGTGCCCTTCGCGACGTTGCCCTTCTCGTCTTTCACCATGACGACCTTCCCCTTCATCATGACCCAGAGCTTGCCGCTCTGAACCGTCTTGAGCTCCGCCGTGCCGTTGCCGGCTTGATCGCCGCGGCGAGCGTCATCGCGTCCATGTTGCCGGAAACGACGTGGTAGGTGAGGATGTCCGTGAGCGCCGCCTTGTTCTCGGGCTTGAGCAGATTGTCGACTCGCGAGCGGTTTTGAGCGACAATTGGTCTAAGCACACTACGGAAAAAGCGCGGCAATCCTGTCCGCGGTATCCCACGGATCTCCGCCCGTCCGGTTCGTGAGCACGATGATCGTCAGCTGCCGCGACGGATACTTCAGAATGGCATTCGTGAACCCGGTGCTCTCGCCATGGTGGCGGAGTTGCTTCTCGCCATTCACCGTCGCCACGAACCAGCCGTAGCCATAGCCGCTCTCCTTTCCCGTCGTGAGCATGGTCGGAGACCATGCTCTCTCCATCGTCGCCACATCGACGAGCGTTGCGTGATCGAGCGCGTCGCTCCACTTCTCCATGTCCACCACCGACGTGTAGATGCCCCCGTCGCCCAGCGTCGCACTCGTCGAGCTCTGATCGGTGCGCGCGAAGTGTCCGCTGGAATCGCTCGAGTATCCGTATGCGCGGTCCGGCACCCGCGAAGCGCCTTCCACGTGCGCGACCGTCGCGTCCATGTGCAGGGGAGAGAAAATTCTGTCGTGCAGGAACTTCGGAAACGGCATCCCCGAGACGTGCTGGACGATGAGGCCGAGCAGCACGAACGCGGAGTTGCTGTAGTGGTACGCGGAGCCGGGCGCGAAGTTGAGCGTGTCCGTGCGATGCATCAGCCTGAGCACATCCTCATCGTCGAGCTGCGTCGTCTGCGAGTCGGGGACGAAGTCCTCGTAGTCGACGATCCCGGAGGTGTGCGTCAGCAGATTGCGGATGCGAATCTCGCGTGCATATGCAGGGAAGCCAGGTAGCACGTCGACGACGCGATCGTCGTAATGCAGCTTGCCGTCCTTCACGAGCAGCATGATCGACATCGCCGTGAACGCCTTGGTCAGCGACGCAAGCCGGTAGTCCGTGTTGATCGTCGCGCGCGTGTGCGCCTGAAGGTCGGCACTCCCGAAGGCCTTCTCGTATGCCACCCTCCCGCGAGAGAGCACGATCACACTCGCGCCGGGCACATCCGGCCGGTTGTACTGGGCCAGGATCGCGTCGATGGCGCTGTCTGTCATTGCTCTCGCAGGTTGAGTTGGGAGGTGCGGGCCGGAGACGCCGCTCGCGTGGTGCGCACCCCCGCACCCGGCAGCCACGATCGCGATGAATCCGACAAGTCGGCTGCGGCGTATAAATCGAGGATTCAAGAGCAGAATGGTTGAGGCGCTGAACGGGATACCCGACAGGTAGTATGGCGCAGGAACGCGTCATTGGGTACGCTGATGAGGGGCCTCCACAGCGGAACACCGCGGGTCGAGGCATCGTTAGTATGGTATGGACATCTTTCGCAGGACACTGACATGAGCACATTGGGAATCGCAGTCGGGATCGTCGCCGTCGGACTCGCGGCGCTGAGCATCAGCGGCCGCTCCGGCGCACGCTCCTCGAATGACACGCCGCGCCAGCCGGTCCTTCTCACGGACGCGCAGCTGGACACAACATTGACCCAAGCCACCCAAGTGAAAAAGATGGACTACAAGAAGCCAAGCGACGAAGAGCTCAAGAAGAAGCTCACCGCCGAGCAGTACTACGTCACGCAGAAGAGTGGAACGGAGTCGCCGTTCAGGAACGAGTATTGGGACAACCACGAGGCCGGTATCTACGTCGACGTCGTTTCCGGTGAGGCGCTGTTCAGCTCCACCGACAAATTCGAGTCCGGCACCGGCTGGCCCAGCTTCACCAAACCGCTCGAGCCGTCGAACATCAAGAAGCAGTCGGATCGCACACTTGGCATGGAGCGCGACGAGATTCGATCCGAGCATGCTAATTCGCATCTCGGTCACGTTTTCAACGATGGACCCGCGCCGACCGGACTTCGTTATTGCATGAACTCCGCGTCGCTCAGGTTCATTCCGGCGAGCCAGCTCGATAAGGCAGGCTACGGACAGTACGACACGCTGTTCAAGAAGGCCGACTCGAAGGCGGAAGCGCACAAGCCGTGACCGGCCGCCACCATTGGGTCGTCCGCGTGACGCACTGGGTCAATGCGATCGCGCTGACGCTCCTGGTGGGCAGTGGCCTGCGCATCTTCAACGCCTACCCCGCGTTCGCCCGGCGCGGGGAACAATTCTGCTGCTATCCGTTCGAGCACAAGGCAATCCCCGATTACCTGACGTTCGGCGGATGGCTGGGCGGCGCGCGCCACTGGCACTTCGCGCTGATGTGGATTCTCGTGGTGAACGGGCTGGTCTATCTCACGTTCATCTACCTGCACGGCGAGTGGCGCGACCTCGTCCCGCGCAGAGGCGACGCGCGCGACGCGATGGCGATGATCAAGTTCTATCTCTTCGTCTCGAAGACGCATCCGCATCAGGGCAAGCACAACGCGATGCAGAAGGCGACGTATTCTGCACTTCCGATTCTCTCGGTCGCGCAGGTGCTCACGGGGCTCGCGATCTGGAAGCCCGTGCAGCTGGGCTGGATCACCGCGGTCTTCGGCGGCTACGTGTGGGCCCGCTACTGGCACTTCGTGGCGATGGTGCTGCTCATCGTGCTGTCGTTCGCGCACATCTTCATGGTGTTCGCGGTCGATCCCTATTCGATCCAGTCGATGGTGACTGGCGGCTATCGCGAGGATCTCTCGCCCGAGGCACGAAACGCGCGCCCCTTCTATCACCTGCTTCCTCGCTGGGCTCATCGCGGAACGGAGGAGAAATAGCGTGGATCGCCGAAGCTTTTTGAGCGCGGGCGGCTTCTCGCTCACAGCCGCCTTTCTCGCCGCGTGCAGCATCGACCGCTCGCCTCGCGCGCAGCGGCTGCTCGATCTCGCCGAGAAGAAGAACGAGGGCGTCGAACGCTCGCTCTTCCATCACTCCGCCATGAACAGCGCGAAGAGCGGCGCAAAGATCGCCGGCGCGGCGTTTCCTTCGTATTTCATCTCCAAAACCGTGCCCGTCTGGGACGAGAAGGTTCACGGCCCGTGGGCGCTCGAGGTGAGCGGCGCCGTGAACAATCCGGTGAAGCTCACGCTCGAAGATCTTCGCAAGCTTCCCTTCCGCAGCCAGCGCGTCGATCACTTCTGCGTGGAAGGTTGGAACGCGGTGGCGGTGTGGCAGGGCGTTCGCCTCAGCGATATCGCACGCGTCGTCGGTGTGGCGCCGGATGCCGCCTACGTCGACTTTCAGTCGTTCGACGACGGCTATCACGAGAGCTGGGATCTCGACAGCGCGATGCATCCGCAAACGCTCGTCGTCATAGCGATGGACGGCAACCTGCTCGGCATGGCCCACGGGGCACCCGCACGCGTGCACTCACCCGTGAAGCTCGGCTACAAGAACACGAAGTATCTGACGAAGATCGTGTTTCTTCCGAAGCGGAACGGCGGATACTGGAGCGATCAGGGCTACGAGTGGTACGGCGGAACCTGATCGCTCAAACGATAGAGGGCCGCGTCGCACGCGCGGCGACGATCAGCGCCAGCAGCATGACCGCGGACACGAAGGCGAATGGAGCGCCCGCGTACGCCTTCCCGCCGCGCGCGATCGCGACAGCGAAGATCTCCGACAGGAGAAGCGGCGCGATCATCATCGCGATCCCTTGTAGACTGCCGAGTGCGCCCTGAAGCCTCCCCTGCTCGCTCTCGCTCGCCTCTCGCGATGCGATCGCCATGAGCGATGGAGTCGTCAGCCCGCCGAGTGAAGCGATCGGAATGCTGAGATAGAAGAGCGACCCCGTGTATGCCGCCGCGATGACCAGCGAGCTCAGTGCGCCAAGGGAGATCCCGAGCAGAAGTGCGCTGCGCTCGCCGATTCGCCTCACGATCGGACCGATGAGAAACGCCGACGCGATCATCGATCCCACACCGAAGGTCGCGAGCGTCAGCCCGAGCTGCTTCGCCGACCACGAGTAGCGGTAGTCGCCGTACAGCACGAAGAGCGTTGGGTAGATCTCGTGAGCGATATAATAGAGAAAATAGGTAAGTGCGAGCGCGAGCACCTCGGGATGCGCGCGCAGGAATGCGAGCGATCCGAGCGGATTCGCCATGCGCCACGGCACGCGGGCACGCTTTTCCGGCGGAAGTGATTCCGGCAAAACGAAAAATCCGTAGGCGGCGTTCACGAGACTCAAACCACCCGCGACGTAGAACGGGAGGCGCAGGCTGATGTCGCCGAGCACGCCGCCCACCGCCGGACCGATGATGAAGCCGAGCCCGAAGGCGGCGCCGAGCAGTCCGAATTTCGCCGCGCGCTCGTCGGGCGGAGTGACATCGGCGATGTACGCGGTCGCGGTCGAATAGCTCGACGATGTGATCCCCGAGACTATCCGCCCGACGAAGAGCCAGCCGACGGTTGGTGCGAGCGCCATCACGAGATAGTCGACTCCCAACCCGAAGTTGGAGAGCAGCACCACAGGGCGGCGTCCGTATCGGTCGGAGAGCGCGCCGACGATCGGCGACGCCAGAAACTGCATCGCCGCCCACACGAAGCCGAAGAGTCCCACCACGCGCGCCGCGTGCGGGACATCGCCGCCCTCGAACGCGACGACGAGCTTCGGGAGCACTGGCGCCATGATCCCGAGCGCGAGCATGTCGAGCGCGACGGTGATGAAGATGAATGCGAATGCCGCGCGCGACGGACGGATCATCAGGGGATGTAGCGGGCGACGCCCATGCACGTGACGGCGATGAGTATGAGCACCATGATCACGCGCCCCGCGTTGTACAGCCGCCCCTGCAACCGTCCGAGCTCCGCCGCCTGCTCGGCCGACGGCGGGCCGCCCGACGCCTGGACCAACGCGCCGAGCGCGCCCATGCGCTTTGCTGCCGGCGCGTTGACGAACATCCCGTAGACAGCCGCGAGAATTCCAAAGGCTGCGCCGAGCGAGAACGTGCGACCGGGTCCGGTATGCACCCACGCGGGCCCGAAGGCCGAGATGTCGAGATAGAAGAGCGAGAGCCCCGAGAGAATGGTCAGGGCCATGAGCGCGATCAGCTGTTTCGGGAGGCTCTGTACGCGCACGAGTTGCTGCATCACGACGCCGCCCGCGGGTCCGGCGCCGCGTAGCGCTGGAAGTAGAAGCCAGCTGATGAAGATCAGAGCGCCGGCCCACGTGACGCCGGCGACGACGTGGATGAAGCGCGCGAGCAGAAAGATGTACGTGTTGTTCATGTGATTGTCGGGTGCGAGGCGAGGACGAAAACAATAGCCCGCTACTCTATTGCCCATCCCCTCGGCGCGCCAGCCATTCTACGCGTCTCTCCGTGCGAATGCCGAAATCGCGCATCCGCTTTGTCGGGACTGTCGCGCTCTCATGGTATGAGTCTCATAGAAAAAGTGCATTTGCTCCTTGCACCCTTTCCCGTTCACTGCCATGATTGCGCTCGTCGTTCCGCTCGCGCTTCTGCTGGTCGCGATTCGCCGCAACAGCGGTATCTTCGCCGCGTTCCTGCTGCTGATGCTCTTCGCCGTGAGGATGTGACTTGTATCTATGGCGCGACGAAAGCGAGGAGCTAGCGGTTTGGCCGTGGAGTGACGGCGGCCGGAGCGCCGCGAACGAAGGCGATGTAGTCGGTGGGCGACGGTTCGGCTCCGGCGCCCCGGACCACCATGGCAACCTGCCCGCGGTGATAGCAGCCGTGAAGCACTACCTGAAACAGCATGTCCTCTACCGTCGAGTGGAAGGCATGGCCGGCGGTATTGCTGTAGGCGACTTTCCGCTGCAGCTGCTCGGGGGAGTCAGTCGCGATGATCGCACGCAGCGCCGCCGCGTTCTCAACCGCGAGCTCGGCCGCCGCAGCGAGCGTGAGCTGGGGCCACACCTTCACGCGGGGCGCGCGCTCGTGGATGCGCGAAAGCCAAGTGTGCTCGGTGCCGAGGACGTGCGCGTAGAGGTCGAGCGCACGCGCGTCTGGATGCACCATCGCGCGAAGGGAGTCGAGCACGCGCCTGTCCGCCCATTCGAGATGGTCGAGCAGCTTGCTCAGCTGCCCGTGCGCCGAGTCCCGAGCCTCAGTCGGCATACGGATAATCGGGATCCGCGAGGCGCGAGGCGCGCGCGGACGCTTCCGGCCCCGCGATCTCTCGCGCGAGCTGCAGCAGCATCGGGCTCAGATGCTCTCCGTATCGTAGCAGGCTAGCAGCGCGCGCCCGTCGCGCCAGCAGGAACGCGAGAAAAGGCTGATCGGCTTTCTGCGCGTTGCAGGCGGGGCAGCACAACACGAGGTTGTCGCGGCGATCGTACGCCGTCTGTCCGCGCCGCGGCGTCACGTGGTCGAGCGTCATCAGCTCGGCGTCGAAGCGCCGCTCACAATACGCGCAGACGGAGCCGTGTCGCGAGAGCAGCCATTCGCGCGTGGCCTGGTACGCATTCCGGCTGGTTGGTACCGACGTCAGGCGCGGGGCAGCGCTCGTTCGGCGGCGCGGACGCCGGGGGCGGCGGGGTGTGGTCACCGGTTGCAGCGTGTGGTCATGAGTCATTTGAAAGATAGCCTTCTCCGGTACACTTGGCACCGGGCGAACAGGCAGGGGCCGCGATTTATGTGTGGGCCGAGCCAATTTTGTATTGAAGCAGCGCCACGGCTTTCGCCGGTTCGGGTACTTCGATGATGAGCTGGTCGTAGAACTCGTGGTCCAGCTCGAGAACGATTGTGCGCTCCGGGTCGTGCACGTCGCAGAATACGTTGTTGCCGTCCCTGTGAAAGGAGCCGGCGGTGAGAATGCCGGAGACGTTGGTGCCGAGCAGGCGGAAACCGTGATACCATCCGCGCGCCAGCGCCGGGTTCGCGCTCACGCCCTTGATGTGTGCGAGTGGAATCTCGAGCCGGCTCCGAAATGCCCATAGCTTGTCGAGCCCCTCCACCGCGAACACTGCCTTATCTCCATCCACCGGGATATCGACCATCTCACGCGCCGGCGTGAAGGCGAACGAGCGTCATCCGGCAGGGACGAGTGAATGCTGGACGACCGCACCATCCACGGCATCACCGTCGATCGTGAAGTAGAGGTGCCCTTCCATGACCGAGAGCTGGAATGACATGCGGCGGTCGAGCCGCTCGATCAGCGACGCGAGCAACTCGCGATCGACGGCATGGAGCGTGATTTCTTCCGCGCGATGGATGCGCTCGCCGGCGTACTGGCGGAGCAGATGCTGCGGATCCTTGTGCGTGTAGATCGCCACACGCGGCGAGGCCTTGCTCGCCTTGTGCATGCGCGCAGAATCCGGCGCCCCGAACTCGACCCACAACTCGAGCGCGCCGGTGAGATCGCGAATCGAGAGCGGCGGCTCGTCCGGCTCCGCAATCCCTCGCGAGAAGGCGATCCCTTCCGCGTACTCGAGGCAGTACGCGATCACGCGCGTGAGGAGATACTCCTCTGTCTCCGAAGGCTGCTGTGCGACACGAAGCGCGAGTGTCTCGTAGACGTTGCGGTCCACGTTCGCGAGCTCGATGTCGAAGTTGTAGATCGTCGCCGTGAGCGCCATGGTGCCGGCCTACTTGCCGCGCTGCCCCGACTTCCCCGAAGTGTCCCGTGGCTTGATGCGCGTCTGCGGAGCGTTCGACGGTCGCGGCGCCCAGATCGGCACCTTCGGAGCGCGACCGAAAACCGGCTTTGGAGCCGCCTTCGGCGGGACGCTGTTCTTTTTCTTCATGGTGACCTGCGGTGTGAGATCCAACTCCTACACAAGATAAGCGCGGGAAAGGGCGTCACGGTTCCGGAGGGCCATCCGGATCGCCGGATAGAATCTCAGCCTTGCCGCTCGTCGCGTCGAGCAGCGCACCGCGCACCGCTTCGACGTTCGACTCCGGAACCCGAAGCCTGAAGGTCGCTCGCTCGCCGTACTCCTCCGCCAGCGACGTCGCTTCGAAACGCGGAAGCAATTGCTGGACAGCCGAGATGCTTTCGTACCCGACTGCTACGAGCAGCTCGCTGTAGTCGATTCGCTCGACGCGCGGCATCGTCGCGAGCGTAAGCTGGACGGTGCCTCCGTACGCCTTCACGAGGCCGCCGGTGCCGAGGTTGGTGCCGCCGTAGTATCGCGTGACGATGGCGGCGATGTCTCCGACGCCGCTGTGCTGGAGTACCATGAGCATGGGGCGCCCCGCGGTGCCGTGCGGCTCGCCTGCATCGCTCATCCCGATCCGGTCGGTGCTTCCCGGCGCACCAACGAGATACGCCCAGCAGTTGTGCGTCGCGTCCGGAAACTCGCCGTTCATCTCGCGCAGGAATTCCTGCGCGTCGGCCGGCGACGAGATGCGCTCGACGGTGCAGATGAAGCGGCTTCGGTCGATCGTCTGCTCGGCGCGGTGCCTCGCGCCCGGCACCGGATATCGCGCGCTCACTTCGGCGGTCGGGCCGCCGCTCGCCATACCCACCAGAGCATCAGTGGCTGCAGCGGGAGACGAATCCAGAGTGCCGCTTTCCAGAGCGCCGTTGCGTCATGCTCGTAGCCCAATCGCAGCATGTGCACGTTCGCCGGGAATACCGCAATGAGAAGCGCTATCAACCCCCATCCGGCCAGCCGGCGCGTTCGCGGGAGGAGTACGCCGAGCCCGCCCAGGATCTCAGCGACGCCGCTCATGACCACGAGGAAAGCGGCGTTGGGGAGCCACGGCGGCACGATCGCGATGTACGGTGCGGGCACGACGAAGTGCATGATGCCGGCGAAGGAAAAGGAGGCGGCGAGAAGCAGACGCGACCATGTAATGCCAACGTCGCCGCGCCCATGTTTCGGTGTTTCTTCGGCACGCGTCATGCTATTCACTTGTCCGTTCCTGCAACGTCATTCGACAGCGAAAAGGAGATCGGCATGGCAACGCGCAATGTGCAGCATCGGGACCGCGACGTTCGCGACGACGGCAACGTGAACGCGGCCGACGATTCGATTCCGACGACCACGCAGAAGGATCCCGATCAGTGGGTCACCGGCAACGAGAGCATGACTGGCGCTCAGGCGTCGTATCTGAAGACGCTCTCGGAGGAGGCTGGCGAGCCGTTCGAGGACGGGCTCACGAAGGCTGAGGCGTCGAAGAAGATCGACGAGCTGCAGTCGGAGACGGGACGCGGCATCGATCACTGATGCCGCGCGCCGTCACGGGCCGGGCTTGGGGAAGGCGAAGATCCAGACGAGCATGACGATCAGGATCACGATTCCGCCGAACACGATCTTGTGATGGATCTTTCTCTCGCCCTTGCTCACGTGTGTCCTGGGGTGACGGTTGATCAGTGCACTTCGCGCAGATGCGTGACCGCGAAGACGCGATCGACGCGATGCTCGCGTACGTATAGTACCACCAGATATCGGCGCTGCGCCTTCTCGCCCCACCGGCGCCTGCTCACGTAGTCGCAGGTGAGATACTCGGTGCCCGGCTCATCGGGCGCTGAATGTGCCTGGAGCGTGTCCCCTTCTTCGGCCTGAAGTGTGTCGGTGCGCGCGCAGTCAAAGCGCTGCGCTGCGAGCATCTTCTCGGAGGCAGCATCGTTTGCGCCGACGCGAATCGCATTGCGCACGCGCGCCGTGAACTCGTAGGAGTCGGTGCTTCCGGCAACGAGCGGCGGCTCGGGGGAACACGCGCCGAGTGCGACGGCCACCGCGGCGGCCAGCGCTGCGACGCCGCGGCCGTCGCGCGTCACGCTACGCCTTTTTTCGACCCGCAGCGACGAGCACCACGCCCGCGACCACGGCGATGATCCCCACGACGGGTGGGACGAAGCCGCGGTCCTCTTTCGCGATCTCGACGCCGGCGATCTTCACCGAGTCGCGGTCTTTCGTATAGCTGATTCCCTTCATCGCAAGCACGACCACGCCGCCGATGATGAGAATGACGCCGATGATTCCGAGTGGTCGCATGTGGAGCTCCTGAGGAGTGTAATTCGTGCGCGAAAGTCAGCTGACGACGAGCGATTTTCCGAGCTCCCGGATCTGCGCGGCATGCCGGTCATCATGTAATGCAGTGGCCACGATCCAGTGGTAGAGATTGCGAGGGCCGAGCACGGCGTGCGTCTGGACGAGATTCTCGAGGGAGACGCCGTTCGCGTTGTGTAGCGACGCCACCATCGCGGCGCGCGACTGCTCGAGTGCCACCACTCCAGCCTTCGCGTCGAGCGTGCCGGTCGGCACCACCGGCTTCGGCGCAACGATCTTCGTTCCGCGATCGATCAGCTGCCCCGGATTCGCGAAGCTCGCGACGACTGAGCTCGTGTCGGGATCGGGACCGACACCGCTCGCACGCGCCGCGGTGACGTGCATCGTCACCAACGCCGCGATCCGCTGCTCGATCATCGATACATGCTCCACCACCTCTGCCACCGACCACGAGCCGTCAGCCGGCTTGATCTCGCGCATCTTTTCCGGCACCGAAGCGACGGCGTCGCGCAGCACGCGGCGGTGCACATCGATATAGTCGATGAGCTCCTGAATGCGTGGATGGAGCGCTGCGGTCCCGGTCGAAGCCGCTGAAGTCGTGGTCATGATCTCTGCCGAGTTGAGTGCATCCGTTGGGATGTCCTATAGCCGCTCGGGCTCGCGCACCGTGCGCGCGCTCGTCACGTTGCCGGTGTTCAGCGTACCGGCAGGCTCGAACATCAGTATCTCGGCCTCGTGATCCGCGACGGGCCTGTGCTCGACTCCGCGCGGCACGATGAGAATGTCGCCGGCTTCGAGATCGATCGCGCGATCGCGAAACTCCATGCGGAAGGAGCCGCGGTGCACGAGAAAAAGCTCGTCCTCGTGCTCGTGATGATGCCAGTCGAATGCTCCATGAATCTTCGCGATCTTCACGTGCTGGCCATTGAGCTCGCCGACGATGCGCGGATTCCAGTGATCGTCGATTGCCGCGAACTTCGAGACGAGACTCAGCTTCGCGATCGGCGCGTCCTCCGGGTGCTCACTCACTGGATGCTCCATCGATCTCCGCGTGAAAGCCCGCGAGCACTCGCTCGAGCACATCCTCGACATCATGCCCGTCCTTCCGCTGGTAGGCCGTCGCGACGTGACGCGCGAGATCCGCGAGCACGATCCCCCACGCCGCCGGATCCGGCCACACGTCGGTTCGGAGCACGACGTGCTGCTCGTCACTCGCCACCCAGAGCCGGGCGATCTCGAACGACTTCGGGTCCTCGGAGGCCGCCGGCGGCGGGCTCATCTCATCTTTTGGGTAACTCATCCCCCTCGCGCACGGGCCGATTTCCTGCGTTCATTCAGGTGGGCAGGATGCCCCATTTCACATTCAAACGCTAGAGACCGATCAATGGCCAAACAGGAACCTTCGTCCGCGCCGGTGACGCGCGAGCAGCTCGTAGCGGGTTTGCAGGCGGACCTCGCCCGCGAGTACAAGGCGATCATTCAGTACGTGATTTTCAGCCAGAAGCTCGACACCGCTCGCTTCCAGAACATCGCCAGTGAGCTCGAAAAGCACGCCCACGAAGAGCTCGATCACGCGCTGGCGATCGCGCGCCAGATCGACTATTTCGGCGCGTACCCCGTACACGTGCCCGCCACAGTCGAGGTCTCGGAAGAGAACGAGAACATGCTGTGGGCGGACCTGCATGCCGAAGATGACACCATCGACAACTATCGCCAGCGTATCAAACAGGCAGAAGAACTTGGTGAGTACGCACTAGCCGAGGTACTCCAGGAGCTCATCAAGCAGGAGCAGGATCACCAGATCGATCTCGCATCCGCGCTCGGCGTTGTTCCGAACCCGAAGATGCGAAAGGAAAAGGGTCCGAAGAAGGGTAAGTAGGAGACTCGCGCGCTTGCGGATCAGCGCCGCCCGGCGCTGCTCCGGCAAGTCGTCACGGGCATTGGCCTTCATCCTCGAATCCGCGTAGCCTCGACCTTGGAGAAGAGCTCCGCGGAGAGCGAACAGCGCGACTCGTTCATCGCCAGCGTAGCGGGGGGGGAGTTTGACGGGCGATATTTTAGCACTGATCGAGCGAGCGAACCGCTCCGATCCGGCGGCCGCTGACGCACTGTTCGAGATGCTCTACGCCGAGCTGCACCGGATTGCGGAGAGCAATCTGCGTCGCGCCGGCTCATCGATCACCCTCGGAGCGACGACGCTGCTCCACGAGGCATATCTCAACATGGTCGGCCGCAAGAACGTCGACTTTCCGGACGAGGCGCGGTTTCTTGGCTACGCCTCTCGCGCGATGCGAGGACTCGTCATCGACTACACGCGGCGGCGGCGCGCGAAGAAGCGCGGCCGCGAGCTCGAGATCACGCTCGATGGCGACGAGCTCCCGTCGCAGGAATCGATGCAGGATGCGAGAGAGCTCGAAGCGCTCGGCGACGCGCTCGATGAGCTGGCGGGGCTCGAGCCGTCGCTGGCCGAGCTGGTCGACATGCACTTTTTCTGCGGCTTCACGCTCGTGGAAATCGCGACCTTTCGCAAAGTCTCGGAGCGAACCGTGCGGCGAGACTGGCGCAAAGCGCGCCTCCTGCTGCATCGGAATCTATTGGGAAGCTAGCATCAGCTCGCTTCAGGCATAATTAGCTCGCATTAGACGCGGCCAACCAGTTGAGATGATTAAATGTCCGCTTTTTCGCACCTCTTGCGATTATCTAGTTAGCGGACCGTCTCCCAGATGAGTCCGGGAATTGGCGTTTTGAGCTGAGAACACCCCCCCAAGAGGTTCTATGCGCCGGACAACGTGGAAGACGTATGCAGCGGTGGCCTTCCTAGCCGCACCGCTCATGTATTGCGCCGACGAGAAGCCGGCCGCGAGCACGGAACCGCTGGCTTCGCGACATCATGCTCCCCCACCCCCGAATCCAACCGCGGCCCTCGTGCGGCAGCTCGCAGCGGGACGAGGGGTAGTTGCCCTCCCGAGGCGACAGCACGTGCGCCCGGAGCTCGTCGAGCTCGGTCGCGCGCTGGCCTTCGACAAGATCCTCAGCGGTAACCGCGATATCTCGTGCATGACGTGCCACCTTCCCCAGTTTGCCACGGGCGACGATCGGAGCCTTTCGATCGGACAGGGCGCGCAGGGTTCCGGTCCCGAACGCGTGCATCCGCAGGGGCTCTTCATCCCGCGAAATGCACCGCCGGCGTTCAACCTCGCGGCCATGCAGCATCTCTTCTGGGATGGACGCGTCGAGGCGGGACTGCACGGACGTCTGAGCACGCCGGCCGGCAGTCAGCTCACGCCCCGCATGCGTCGGGTGCTGGAATTCGGACCCGTCTCCGCGATTGGCATGTTCCCGGTCGGCAATCGCGACGAGATGCGCGCCTACACGGGCAATGAGCTCGCCCTGGTCGCCGATTCGGACAACACCGCGATCTGGGAAGGGCTGATGCACCGCCTTGGACAGATCCCCGAATACCGTCACATGTTCGAGCGTGCGTATCCGGGGCAGCGGTTCAGGGACATGACCTTCGCGCACGCGTCGAACGCCATCGGCGGCTTCCTCGTCGACAAGCTCACCTTCGACGACACGCCGTGGGATCGCTTCCTGGCCGGAAAGGACAACGCGCTCACGCCGAAGCAGCTCGCCGGCGCACAGATCTTCATGACCATCAAGTGCTCGCTCTGCCACAACGGTGCGACGTTCAGCGATGAGAAGTTCCACGACGTCGCAGTGGCGCAGTTCGGCCCCGGCAAGGGGAATGGATCGAGCCTTCGCGATGATTTCGGCCGCATGAACGTCACGGGTGACGAGTCGGAGAAGTATCGCTTCCGCACCTCGCCGCTTCGCAACGTCGAGCTCACGGCGCCGTACGGGCACGACGGCGCGATGACCTCGCTGCGCGACTTCATTGCGCACTACAGCGAGTCGGACAAGAAGCTGCTCGCTTTCGATCCGCTGCAGCTCGAGCCCGCGCTCCGCAGCACGCTTCTCTCGAACGCGCCGGACATCAACGCGCACCGCGACACGATCATTCTCGGTGTGGTGCTGACGGACTCGATCATCAACTCGCTCACCGACTACATGAGCGCGCTCACGGACGACCGGGCGCGGGATCTCGGACGGCTCACACCGAGACACGTGCCGAGCGGTCTGCGCGTCGATCGTTGACCACGTAGGTGAAGGAACCGCCCTCCTCGCGGGGGCGCACAGAGGGAGCCAGGCGATCGTACCGTGTGGAGCTCCGCACGGACGGCCGACTGGCTCTTTCCGCACCCAGCGGTTGCACCTCCGGGCGCTCGTGCCGACTCGGCTCTCTAATTCCGACTCGAGCGAAACACTCGGCTTGCCGTCGCGAGTTGCGGCCTCGTACTATGATATGAGCAACCAGCCTGGCCTGGCGCAGTGAGCGCCGCAAACTCCTCCGCTTCCAGTGACCACTTCGCCAGTCGCCGCGTGATCCATTTTCGCACCCTCGGCGCCGTGGACCTGCGCGATGAGCAGGACAACGAGCTTCGGCTGGCACTCGCGCAGCCCAAGCGACTCGCGCTTCTCGCCTATCTCGCACTCGCGACGCCGGCCGGCTTTCACCGTCGCGATACGATGCTCTCGCTCTTCTGGCCCGAGATGGACCAGGAGCGCGCGCGCCGCGCGCTGCGCCAGGCCGTGCACTTTCTCCGCAGCACGCTGGGCGCCGACGTCGTGCAGACGCGCGGCGGGGAGGACATCGGTCTCGCGAGTGATGTTCTCTGGTGCGATGTGCGCGCCTTCGACGACGCACTCGTGCGCGGCGCGCTCGAGGAGGCGCTCGCGCTGTACCGCGGCGATCTGCTCGATGGCTTCTTCATTTCCGATGCATCGAGCGACTTCGAGGAATGGCTCGAGAGGGAGCGCGTGCGTCTCAGGCAGAAGGCGACGACGGCGGCGTGGTCGCTGAGCGAACAGAGCTCGGCCGAGGGACGCGGTGCGCTGGCGGCGGAGTGGGCGCGCTGGGCGGCCGCCCGCGCGCCGGACGACGAGCGCGCACAACGACGGCTCATGACGCTGCTCGATCGACAGGGCGATCGCACGGGAGCGCTACGTGTGTACGAGCAGCTGGCGCAGCGCGCGCTGGCGGAGTTCGAGTCTGAGCCGTCGGCGGAATCGCGCGCGCTGGTCGCGAGCATCCGCGCGCGCGACACGGTGTCGGCGAGGCCGGTGATGGAGGAGCACGTGATCGCGGCAAAGTTGCCGGTCGTCGCTCCCACAGTCATCGCTACCGATGTCGCGGAATCGATCGGGACAATTCCGTTGAGCGCGATTGAAGCGCCGCTGGTCATGCCAGTGCGCGTGCTGCGATGGATGTTCGCGGCAGCTGCCGCCGTTCTCGCGATCGGCTTCGCGACGTACGCGATTCGATCCGGACAGGCACAGTCGAGCCACGTATCGGTGAGCGCCGAGTCACCCGCGCGTCCGCGCGGCGCGGCGTCGTCTCCCGTCGCGAGCAGCTTTTTCGACGAAGGACTCCGCGCGCTCTACGACAAGGGTGATGCGCATCTCGCGCGCTCGCTTTTCGCCGATGCGCTCCAGGCAGACAGCACCTTCGCGATGGCGGCGTACTACATCGCCATCTGCGACCACGGTAGCGATGCGGCGGACGCATCCGGGATGATGTCGCGCGCGATGCGGCTCGGAGCCGGCGCACGCGATCGCGAGCGGCTCATCATCAAGACCGAGTGGGCGATGATGGTGGACGATCCCGATCGAATGGCGATCGCCGAATCGCTCGCGACGCAATTTCCCGGAGAGCCCGACGGACAGATTGCGCTCGCCGGAGTGCTCGCCGGCGCCGGCAACTTCCTCGGTGCCGTGCCGCATCTGCGTCGCGTCATCAGCGCGGATTCGTCGCCAGGCGACGGAGGCCCCCCTTTCTGCGCGTCGTGCGTCGCGTCGGAGCAGCTCGTGAGCGCGTATCAGCTGGCTGATTCGCTTCCGGCGGCCGAGATTGTCGCGCGGGCATGGAGCAAGCGAAAGCCGCAGTCGATCGCGGCGTGGAGCGCGCTCAGGGATGTTCTCGCGCGCGAAGGGCATGAGAGCGACGCCGACGACGCCGAGCGTGAGCTCGTCGCACTCGACCCGAAGACCGACGCCGATGTCTCGGCGGCGATCATCGCCGTGCATGCGGATGAATTCACCGAGGCCGATCACCTGCTCTCGCAGCGGATGCAGTACGGAAGCGCGGATGCGGAGGAGACCGCGCTCTGGTGGATGGTGATTGTAAGGCGCAATCAGGGGAGACTCGTGGATGCGCTCGTGCTCGCGCATCGCTTCGCGTCGCTGGAGAAGCCGCCGCCGCAGACCGCAGCGATCGCCGAGGCGCAGATCGCATTCGAGCAGCAGCGTTTTCGCGATGCGGCGAATCAGTTCGAGGCCCTCGCGGCGCTGCCGCCGATTCCATCGCCGATCGAGCCGGGTTCGGTCGCGCGCCACCGAAGCTGGTTCCTGACGCACGCGGGAACGGCGTGGGCGGGCGCAGGCGACACGGTGCGGCTCGCGCAGCTCGCGGATGAAGTCGGGGGGAGTGCACGCTTGAGCGCATACGGGCGCGACTGGAAGCTGCCACACTATCTGCGCGGGCTGCTTTGGAACGCGAGGGGCGATCGCGCGCAAGCGCTCCGCGAGCTTCAGCACTCGATATGGTCGCCGACGGATGGCTACACTCGCGCGAACCTCGAGCTCGCGCGGGCGTCGATCGGCGCGGGGCGAGCGCAGGAGGCCGCGGTGCTGCTGCAGGCCGCGTTGCGCGGGCCGATCGAGGCGTCGAACTACTATGTGACGCGCACGGAGCTTCACGAGCTGCTCGCACGAACATTCGAGTCGATGGGCTACCGGGACAGCGCGATGGCGCATTACGGCGTCGTGGCGCGAAACTGGGCGTTCGGCGACGAGCCTTTTCGTGAGCGCGCAGTGCGCGCGGCCGCAGCGAGTGCGAGGCTCAAGATCTCCGAATTGGACTCGCCGCGCGCGGGGATCGGGCAGGTGGCGCAGCGGCGCTGAGTGAGCCGCCACGTCACCGTCGTCGCTACCCCGCACAGCCGTGCGGACTCTGGCTGAGCATTTCCACCACGCGCTGCGGGGGCATCTCCGCGATGGACCCGTTCGGCGCCAACTCTTTGACGTGCAGCGCGCGTAGAAAAAAGTTGAACACCGAGACGAGCGGCTTCGGAAGCGTGTATCCGGCTCCCGCGGTGAGATCCATCGTGAAGGTTGCCTGATGACAATCGATCGGAGTCGCGGACGATTGCTTGAGAGCCGTAGTGCCCGTCGTGAGCGCGAGGTACGGCCCCGCGGAAAAGCCGAGCGCACCGATGCCGACGAGCACCTCCTGCCTTATCCCGAAGGCGAGCGAATTGATGCCCATTGAGATTCCACCAACGTTGTCGGCGAGATTCTGTTTGGTGCCGAGCAAGGGAGGTGCGCCGCCCCAGCTCCCGCGCACGTATCCGACCAGAATCGATCCGGATGCGAAGTAATCACCGTCCGCGGTGAGCTTCGACGTTTTCGCGCTGAAGCCCGTGTTGAGGCTCAGGCTCTGCAGAAAGTGGACAGAGATCGGCATTCCAAATCCGCCGACGGGGATGCTGAGGTCGATCGGCGCGAGTCCTGTTTGATGAATGTTGCCGTTGAAGTCTTTCGTGGTTCCGGTCTCGAAGTGCACCGCGAAGCCGGCAGCGCCACTCAACTCGAGCGCCGCAGTCTGAATCTTGCCGCCGCTGACGTCGAGGTTGAAATGCAGATGCACGTCCTTGACTTTGAACACGGCGTACGCGATGACGAGCACGCCTCCCTGATCGTACGAGAGCTTGATGCCGAGCCCTCCGCAGTCGGTGAGACAAGGCGTCGCCACCAGTCCGCCACTGATGTCGACTGTCGGCGGAGGACCAATGCTCGGCGCGGGCGCGGGGAGCTGTCCGTTCGGATTTGGAATGCCCGGGACGCCTGGCAGCCCCTGGGGCATTCCCGATGGGATCTGTGGCACTTGCACCCTGATCCAACCCGTCTTCGGCACGACGAAGCTGTCGCCCACTCGTCCGCCTCGCGAATGCCGACGTGATGGGTGATTCCATTTCGTCAGCACCAGCTTTCCGTCTGCGCCCGAAGTCACGGTGCGCGTCGGCCTCCACGTCCCGTCCGATGACACGAGTGCGTATGTGATCGAGGAGATGTGCCCCCTGGCACTCGCATGGTGCGCCAGCGTGTCCTGCGATGCGAGCCACGGGTACCCCGGCGCAGTGACCGCGATGAGAGAGTTGAGGTCGAGTGGTTGATTGAACGCGAAGTGCCCCTGCTTGATCACGTCCGTGAGCTGCACGGGGCCGAGCACGACGGCCACATCGTCGCCCGTGCGCGTGACGCCGAGCACGGTCCCCACACAGCGCTCGGTCGCGAAGATGACCTTTCCCGCCTGGATCTCGCTCACGTGCGGCGCATTCGCGTCGAAGTGCCAGGTCAGGCCGTCGGAGCTCATCGATCGCAGCGCCTTGTCGCCGTTCTCCATGAGCACGATGCTGTCCTGGTACACGACCGCGCTGCTCTGCTTCGGAGAGCGGCCGAAGCGCAGCTCGGTGGGCGTCAACGAATGCGGGTCGATTGAATGCCCGATCGCCGCACCCTTCTCGGCCTCGGACGATAGCGCCGCGCGCACCATGCGAGCGCCGGCGGCCGTATCCGCGGGCGTCGTGTCGTGCGCGGATAGTTGAGGGGGCGGCGGTGGCGCGGGCGCTTCCGGCTTGTCCTTGCCGCACGCGCCGGGGACAGCGAGCACAAGTGCGACGAGGGCAAAGTGGCAGGCCCTCATGGTTGCGACTCGAGTGCGGCGCTCGCGGGAGGCGACGGGCATGAGTTCCAGCTCCTGGACGACGGGGTAGTCTCGGCGCGAGTGCGTAGGCAGTCGCACGGGCAGACTACGACGTCGTCGTTATCCAGCTGTTATCGGCTCGCATAACGACCGGATAACGGCTTCGCCTCATCGTGGGCCGCAGATGGTGCCGGCGGAGTGGCGTCGCCGGCGTTGTTCTCACTCGTTTGCGGAGCTGCGCTCATGAAGCTGTTGACCTCGAAGCCCAGATTCACGGAAATCCGGATCGTCACCGTGGCCATAGCGCTTGCGCTGTTCGGCTCGACCCCTCTCGCGGCACAGGGCATGAGCCCGCAGTGCACGCAGATCTTCGGCGTGATGGAGAAGCTGTGGGACAAGCCTTTTCACATGTACACGGTCGACACCGCCGGCACCGACGCCCGTCTGCACGGCGGCAAGCCGACGGTCTCGGAGTCGGTCTTCATCAACGGCGTCGACTATGTGATGGTGAGGGGGAAGTGGGTCAAGAGCCCGATCGACGTGCTCGAGATGCGAAAGGATATGGAAGAGAAGAGAAAAACCTCCAAGGCAACGTGCACGCATCTTCGGGATGACAGCGTCAATGGCGAGAGCACTGCGGTGTGGAAGGTTCATTCGGAGACGGAAGGCGGAGAAAGCGACAATCAATTGTGGATCTCGAAGAGCCGCAACGTCGTTCTGCGCACGGAGATATTTCTCGACGTAGGTGGCGCGCTCGGGAAGAGCCACATGGTGTCGAACTACGTCTATGCGAACGTGCAGGCTCCGTCGGGGATCAAGTGACTGGCGGTTCGGTCGATAGCGCGACGCCGTCCCGCTCGAGACTCGGCGCGTGGAGCGCGCGCGACGAGCAGTGGAAGCGGAAGATCGCCGCGATCCTCGTCGCCTTCGCGTTCGGATTTCTGCTCGCGTGGTTTCTCAAGAAGTGTCCGCAGCTCGGTGGTGGCGGCGGAGGCGGTGGTGGTGGTGGCTCGATCTCAAGTGGCGGTGGCCACGGGGGAAATGGAAGTCCTGCGCACTTCGGTCAGGGCGGCGGCAGCCCTGGCGGCGGTGGTGGCGGCGGTGGGGCCAACAGCGTAATCCAAGGCGGCGGCGGCAAGCTGGAGGGTCACGACGGAGACGGAGATGTGGCGGGCGGGAAGTCCCCCGGCGGAAAGCCCGGAGGCGGTGACCCACCACCTCCCACGGCTGGGGACGGCGACGCCAACGCGGGCGACGCGATCATCAAGTCGGCCGAAGGCAGGATGGAAACCGGGAACGCGAAGGTGGACACGACTCCCGCCGGCCCGCCACCACCGAATCTGCAGATGGCGCACGACTTCTCGTTCGACTCCACGGGTCTCCCACGCTACTCGAGCAACGTCACCAGTGTGGCGAGCGGAATCAGCACGGACACCCTGCGACACAAGAAGTCGACGCTGGCGTCGATCGTCACCACCGATTCGTTCGATAGTGTGGTGGCGTGGTACAAGGGCAAGGTCCCCGCGGGGTGGCGCTCGTCTCAGGTAGGCGACATGGAAGCGATGTCGAAGGCACTCTCGCCCGACGCGATCAAGAACATGATCTCGGGTGCATTGAGCGGCGGCCCGGTCGACACCGCATCCGTCACCGCGGCGCAGAAGGGGCACGGCACCGGCGTCGCCATCTTCACGCCGCCCAATCAGACCGTCGATGCGCGAGGCATCATGGTGATGACCACGCCAGGCAAACCGGTGCAGGTGATGATGACGAAGAAGCTTCAGCAGTGATGCCAGGGCAGCCGCTCGCTCACCGGGGCGGCTGCGCCTTCGCTTTTCCGAGCTTCGTGTCGAGTACGTGGTATATCGCGCCGAGGATCAGGAGCATCAGGGTGAGCGCCAATGCATTCCGCAGCACGTGTGGGTATCCGAGCTTGCCGGCGTCGATGAACGGATACGGATACCATCCGGTGGAGGCGCCAAGCACGAGAATGTACGCGAAGTAGAGGAATGGCCACACGAGGTGGCGGAGGAGGCTCATGACATCGATGCGCGGCCAGGGGCCAAAGAGGTACCAGCCGATGATCGTGAGCAGCGGCGCGATGTAGTGAAAGGCGATATCCGTGAGCTTCGAGACTCCCTGCACATTCACGATCGGGCGAAGCACGGCCATGTAGGTGATGAACGTGACGGTCATCCCGAGAATGGCGGAGACGCGCAGCACTCGCCACGTGCGCCCGTCGCGATCGGGACGCAGAATGAGCGCGAGCGCGGTGCCGGCCGCGAGCAGATTGCTCTGGATCGTGAAGAAACTGAAGAAGCGCAACACTCGCTCGCCCGTGCCCGCGATGCTTCGATCCGGCGCCAGTTGGACGCCGCTTCCCTGTATCGTAAGCACGAGCTGCGTCAGTATGGCTGCGGCTATGAGCACGAAGGTAAGTGAGTGCCACGCCTTTGCTTTTGCCACGATTCACTTCCTCCGGGGAGCTAGACGATCACACCATTTAACGGTGAGATGCTTGCAATGGTACAGTCGGAATCGATGAGCTGATCGAGCAGTGTGTGCACGTCGAGCGCGTGCTCGTCGCACGTCGCGAGTGTGATCGCGCGTCGCGCGCACTCTTCGGCGAGTGCGCCCGCGTAGCTCGTGGTGCAGACGACGGACCAGGGGCGATGCGCATCGAGCGCGCACACGGCGGAGTCGCTCGAGTGGATGTCGATCGCATCGTGGTCGAGGAGCACGTACGCGAGCCCGCGGCTCTCGCACGCGGCGGCGGCCTCGGCGCCCATTGATCCGTCGCTGGCCGCAATCAGAATTGAAGGCCCGCGCGCCGCGCCGGCTTTCCCGCGATGCCACCAGCCGGGAGTCGCGAGCACCGGATGCTCGTAGCGACCGTCGCTCGCCAGCCCGTGCAGCATCGCGGCGAGCGCCGTTGGGCGCGGGACGGCGCCGCGCGCGTCGAACGCGCCCGACTCATAGTGATCGCTCTCGCGAGTGACGAGCGAGTTCCAGTCGTACGAGCCGAGCAGCGCCCAGCTCGTCACTGCGCGCACATCTGCGCCCGCATCACGCGCGTCGCTCGCATCGCTCCACACTTCGCACAGCCATCGCATCTGCTCTTCGCGCGTGCAGCCGATGTGGCACTCGGTGATCGCGATCGGAAGCCGATATCGCTCCCACGACTCGCGGAGCAATCCGCGGAGCCCGGCGCGCTCCACCGACTCCACGTTCACCTGCGCGACGTCGGCGTACACCTCGCGGCCATTCCCTCCGATCTCATCGAGCGCGTACCGCTCCACGCGCTCATCGAGATAGCGCTCGCTCGTGATGTAGTGATTGATCCCGATCACGCCGGCTTCGCACGGCTCATCGGCGAGCCTCTCGAGTATCCGGTTGGCATCACCCGCAGCCTCTGCCAAATAGCTCCAGCATGCATGACCCGGATTCACGCGCCCGCACAGCGCATCCCACGTGAGCCAGCGCCGCTCATTCTCGAAGTCGCGCTGCGATTCGAGCGCAGGCGTGCTCGCGACCTTGCCGAGATCCTCGGTCTGCACGAGATCCGCGCCCGGAGTCACGCGGCGAATCGCGCGCATCGCACCTGAGATCGCAGAGATTTGCGTGATGAACAGACGCGCGAAGGTCGCGTCGTCGCGTGCGTGCGGGTGCCAGTGGCCGTACAGGCCACTGAAGCGCGCGGTGGTCAGCGGCTCGTTGATCGGCGTATACGCGTCGATCCACGGATAGCGCTCCGCGACTGCGCGCGCGTAACGCGCAAACTGCTCCGAAAATTCAGCGGCGCACACATCAACCCAGCGCGGACCAAAGCCGTGATGAAGCAGGCCGACGATCGGACGAATGCCCAGCTCGCGCAGACGCTCGAGCGCAAGATCGAACCCGCGCCAGTCGGCCTCGCTCTCGCGCTCCGGCTGCACGTGCTCCCACAGGAGAGGAAAGCGCAGCGTGCGAATCCCCAGCTCGGCGAAGCGATCGAGATCGTCGAGGCGCCACATGTGCCCCGTGCGCGCGATCTGGTCGAACGAGCGGTCACCGACCCGATTCACCGTGCACTCGACTCCGCCCCACAGCTCGAGCGGACTGCGGCGGCTCAACAGGCCGCGGATCGGAGCTGCGAACACGATCTACTCCGCAAGCGGCGTCGCCAGTGCGTGAGCGCCGTCGATGACGCCAGCGATCTTCTGATAGGTCGCGAGCGCCTGAGCCACGACCTGATCCATGTTGTAGTATTTGTAGGTCGCGAGCCTGCCCACGAACCGCGTGCGCGACTCGACATCCGCGAGCGCCTTGTACTTCTTGTAGAGCTCCGCGTTCTCGGGCCGCGGAATCGGATAGTACGGATCGCCGTCGTCCGTCGGATACTCGTAGACGATGCTCGTCTTCGGATGCTTCTGCCCCGTCAGATACTTGAACTCCGTCGAGCGCGTGTAGAGATGCTCGTTCGGGAAGTTCACGACCGGCGCTTCCTGGAACCATTCCTGATCGTGCGTCTCGTGCTTGAACTCGAGCGAGCGATAGGGAAGCTTCCCGTAGCAGCTGTCGAAGTATTCGTCGACGGGACCACTGTAAATCATCGACTTGTAGGGAATCAGCCCCTCGATTTCGCGATAGTCCGTTTGCAGCATCACGTGGATGTTGTCGTGGTCGAGCATGTTCTCGAACATCCGCGTGTAGCCGTGCTTCGGCATCGCCTGGTACGTATCCGTGAAGTAGCGCGCGTCGCGATTCGTGCGCACGGGCACGCGCGCCGTCACGCTCGCGTCGAGCTGCGACGGATCGAGTCCCCACTGCTTGCGGGTATAGTTGCGAAAGAACTTCTCGTACAGCTCGCGCCCGACGCGCGCGACGACGACGTCCTCCGACGTGCGCGGATGGTCGTGCGGCTCCGCCACCTGCGCGAGATACGCCTCGGCTTCCTGCGATGTCATGTTGCGCGAGTACAGGCGGTTCAACGTATCGAGGTTGATCGGCATCGGCACGCGTTGCCCGTCGACGCTCGCGAGCACGTGATGCTCGTACGGCCGCCACTCCGTGAAGCGCGAGAGATACTGAAAGACGTCGCGCGAGTTCGTGTGGAAGATGTGCGGACCATAGCGATGCACGAGGATGCCAGCGTCATCATAATGGTCGTACGCATTGCCACCGATGTGCGAACGCTTCTCCACCACGAGCACGCGCTTCCCGCTCCCACGTGCCAGCCGCTCGGCCAGCACGCTCCCCGCGAAGCCCGCGCCGACGATACAGTAGTCGAACATCGTCAGGCCTCCATCGCGACGTCGAACCGCTGTACGATCGAAGGCGGACGGCGCAGCGGCGTCACTTCGACCTCGGGCATCGACTTCGCACTCTTCAGCGCGATCGCCTGCACGATGAGCGAGGACATCTGCTCCTGCGTGCGATCCCACGACATCGTCGACAGGAAGCCATCGACGCGCGACCGCCACTTGCGACGATCGCTGGCGGAGCGCGCGAGCTCCACTTCGATGGCGTCGACGAAGTCCTTCCCATCTCTGCCGATGCGCGCGAGCTCCGCGATCCCATACGGCGCGACCACATCGCGAATCGGCGTCGACACCACCGGGAGTCCCGCCGCGAGATACTCCGGCGTCTTCGTCGGGCTGATGTAACGCGTCGACTCGTTCAGAGCGAACGGAAGGAGGGCGACGTCCCACCCGGCCATGTACGACGGCAGATCAGCGTACGGCTTGGGGCCGAGGTAGTGGATGTTGTCATGTTTCGGCAGCTGGGCGGGATCGATCTTGACGACGGGACCGATCAGCACGAGATGCCACTCCGGCCGCGCCAATGCCAACGCGCTCAGCAATTCGATGTCCATTCGCTCATCGATGACTCCGGCGAAGCCCAGACGCAGATGCGGGATGTCGGCCTGATCGGCGGGATCGCTCTCGAACGTGCGAGCCTTGCCGAAGTGCGCCGAGTCGACGCTGCTCGGGAAGCAGTGCACGTTGTCGCTCCGCACACGCTTCGCCTCGTAGAGGCTCGTGCCGCCGGTAAACACGACATCGGCGAGCGCAATCAGCTCGCTCTCGCGCTCGACCATCTCCGGCGGCGCACCGCGGAACGCCGAGAGCTCGTCCATGCAGTCGTACACAACGGCGACGGGCTCGAGATGCCGCGTCCACGGCAGCGCCATGGGCGTGTAGTACCACGCTACGAAGCTCGAGATCGACTTTGCCGCGATCAGCTGATCGATGAGCTCACGCAGGCGTTGGTTGCGCGTCTCCTCGAGCAGATCGTGCGGAAGCCAGGGCACGACCACGTGCACGCCGTCCGCCCGAATCGTTTCCTCGTACCGCGCCGACTCGGCCCCGTACACGGGCTCTTCCACGTAGAATACACGGCCCTGGCGCGCGAATCGCGACAGCAGGTGTTGCGGACGCTGGTAGACGAAGTCCCACCGTAGATGCGAAAAGCAGATGAGATCCACGGGAGTCGCTTGACCGCGGCGCGAGAGTTCTCCGGAAGCAATAGACTTCGTCATGCAGGACGGCTCCGACACTCGGTGTACGTAGACGGCAGTTCGAACGGGTAGCGGTCGCGACCCCAGTAGCGGCTTCATCCACTACTACAGTAGAGAAAGCACGTCGCATGCCATTTCTAAACGGATGACTTCGTCGACGGCGCAGTTCTTTTTCGCATCAACCTTCGGCGCGCCGCCCGATCGCGTGGCGTCCGCGCCCGCGCGCGTGAATCTGATCGGCGAGCACACCGACTATAACGGCGGCGAAGTGCTCCCGATCGGCATCGATCGCCGGACGTACGTCGCGGTACGGCGGAGCCGCGACACCACCACGCGAGTCGCGAGCGACAAGCTCGCCGAAATCGGCTCCTTCCACGCAACGACGCCCGACAAGAGCGGCAAGTGGTGGGACTACGTCGCCGGCGTCGTACGCGAGCTTTCGCTGCGAATTCTCAAGATGCCTGCCCTGGAAATAGCCGTCGTGAGCGACGTACCATCCGGCGCCGGGCTCTCCTCCTCCGCCGCGATCTCCGTCGCCACCGCTCTCGCCATTGGCGATCTACTAGGCCTCGATCTCTCGCTGCAGGACGCGGCCGACGTCGCGTGGAGCGCCGAGACCCTGTTCGTCGGCGTGCCGTGCGGAATCATGGATCAATTCGCATCCGCGCTCGCGCAGGAGCACTCCGCGCTCCACGTCTGGTGCGACACCATGCGAACCGCGCACGTGCGCTGCGAGGAGCACGTTTTGATCTTCGACACGGGCGTCAAGCGTGGACTTCGCACGTCGGCCTTCGCCGAGCGTCGCGACGAGTGCGCGCGGGCGCTTCTGGGGCTTCAAAAGCGTCGGCCGGAGCTTGGGCAGCTCGCCCATGCGACGATTGGCGACATCGAGGACAGCGATCTCGATCCGTTGCTCCGGAGGCGCGCCACGCACGTAGTGATGGAGAACGCACGGGTGAAGGAGGCGGTCGCGTGGCTGGAATCGACGGGGACGATTCCGGGAGAACTGTTAGTAGCGTCTCACGAGTCATTACGGGATTTGTACGAGTGCTCTGCGCCTGAGCTCGATTGGTTCGTCGAGTTCGCGACTGCACAGGCGGGAATTCGCGGCGCACGGCTCACGGGGGCGGGCTGGGGCGGCTGCGCGATCGCGACCGGCGAGATCGAGGCGCTCGAGAGCATGGCAGAGCCCGTTATGGCGGCCTACGGCGCTCTCTTTCCGCATTCGGCCCGAAGCTGGCTGGTTCGTCCTGCCGCCGGTGCGCGCGTCGAGTCGTAATCGCTCCGTTGTTCGAGGGGTACGAATGCAGACGGCTGTTATGCTCTACGCCCCTCATTCGTCTTACGGCAACTCCACAAATGCCGATGAATTCTGAATTCTTTTTTGCCACCGGGATCGAAAACAGCTACCCCACTCTGCCGACGGGGCGCCGTATCGATCAGATGGATAAGTGCGGGCACTATGCGCGATGGGAGGAGGATTTCGCGCTTCTGTCCTCGCTGGGCGTCAATGCGCTCCGTTACGGACCTGCGTACTACCTGACGCACCCCGCGCCCGACCGCTTCGACTGGTCGAGCTCCGATGCCCCCATGGAGCGTCTTCGCGAGCTCGGCATCACCGTCATCGCGGATCTCTGCCACTTCGGCGTGCCCGATTGGCTCGGCGGCTTTCAGGATGTCGCCTTCCCGATTCACTTCGCGAGCTACGCGCGCGAGTTTGCGGTGCGCTATCCGTGGGTGCGCCACTTCACTCCCGTGAACGAGATCTTCATCTGCGCGAGCTTCTCGGCGCTGCGCGGCTGGTGGAACGAGTGTCTCGCGAGCGATCGTGCATTCGTGCAGGCGATGCGCAACCTCTGCATGGCGAACGAGCTCGCGGTCGAGGCCATTCTCTCCGTGCGTCCAGACGCGATCATCGTGCAGGGGGAGTCGGCCGAGCACTTCGCGCCGATGGGAAAGGCTTCGCAACGTATGGCCGATCACTGGAACGGGATGAAGCATCTATCGCTCGATCTCACGCTCGGACATCAGCTCGATGCGGGGATGGCGGCGTTTCTGAACGACAATGGCGTCACGTCGAACGACCTGAGCTTTTTCCGCGAGAAGCGCGCGGTTGGACAGCGATGGCTCGGGCTCGACTACTACGCGACGTGCGAGCATCGCATCGCGGCCAACGGGCGCCAGACGACCAATCGCAACGGGCTCGGATTTCGCGCGCTCGCGCGCTCGTACTACGATCGGTATCGTATTCCGCTCTTTCACTGCGAGACGAATCGCGTGAGCGACCACGCAGTCGACTGGCTCGAGGAGCAGTGGGGAGACGTGATGAGTCTCATCGCGGGCGGTATTCCGGTGCGTGGCTTCACCTGGTACTCGCTGACCGATCAGATCGACTGGCAGCACGCGCTCCGACACGAGCGCAACGATCTGCATCCGGTCGGGCTCTATGATCTGCAGCGGCAGATTCGCCCGGTAGGTGAGGCGTATCGTCGCGTGATCGCGAGCCACCAGCATCTCCTGACGGGCGCGCGCGCGGCGCGGCCGCTGGAAATCGTTGCCTAGTGTCCGAGGTCCGCAGGGCGATCATTCCGTGTGGCGGGAAGGGAACGCGAATGCTCTCGATCTCGCGTGGCACCGCGAAGGAGCTGGTGCTGATAGCAGGAGAGCCGGTGCTCGCGCACGTGCTGCGCGAGTGTGCGCTCAGCGGGATCGAGCACGTGCTGGTCGTCGTCTCGCCGGATAAGCAGTCGGTCATCGATTTCACGAAGCGCGTTGCCGGTTGCGCGGGGATGCCGGGGCGAATCGAGACGGCGGTGCAGTCTGCGGCGCGCGGACTCGCGGATGCGGTGCGCGTTGGTCGTGACTTCGCGGGTGACGAGCCGGTGGCCGTTGCGCTGCCGGACAATCTCTTCGTCGATGCGCCGGCGCCCGCGGTCGCGCAGGTGATCGAGACCTTCGTGCACGATCGCACGAACGTGGTCGGCCTCACGGAGATCACGCACGAGATCGCGGCGACGCGAGGGCCGACGCCGATCTATCCGGGAGTACGCAGCGACGATGACTTCATCATCGAGTCGATCCCGGCCAAGGGCGCGCACGGCAGCACCTTCTCGCTCGGAGACGCGCGATCCGCGATGACCGGCGTCGGCCGGTACGTGTTCCTGCCGACCGCATTCGGAGTGATCGATGAGGTCGAACGATCGCTCGCGGCCGGGAAGGAGCTCGACGACATTCCCGTGATGCAGATGATGCTCGCGCGCGGCGCGCTGCGCGGGCGCGTTCTGCACGGGACGTTTCTCGATGTCGGGTTGCCGGAGGGATTTCGCGAGGCGACGGAGCGGCTGACCGGGCGCGCGGCGGAGATCTCTCAGTACTAAGATAATTCCGCTTTTCGCCTCACGAGAGCAGCGGTGGCACCCCTTCCAGATCCCTTCGCTCGAGCGTCGGCTCGTCGCCCGCTGCCCATCGTGGCACGTGGTGCGAGATCCGGTACACGAGCGGGCCACCATCGCTGCCCTGCGCGCGCTCGACCGGTCGCGCGATGCACACGAACTCGACGTCAAGCGCATCCGCAGCCGCGCGCACTATCGCGTAGCCGTGGCCGCCGAGATCGGCGAAGGTGAGATGCGGCGCCACGTCGGGATTGCTGGCCGCGAGCGCCTTTCCTTCGTCGCCCGTCTCCTGCAGCACGAGGCATGTCTTCACGCCGTGCCTCAAGGCCGCGTTGATCGTCGAGCGAGCGCCCGAGGGGGTGTCGTGAAAGTAGAGCGCGCGATGCGGATGGTCCTTCGGAATTCGGTGCTCCGTCGATTCGACGAGCCCCGGCGCGGATATCGAGCCTGTGATGAACTCCACGCCGAGGGGCGCGAACTGCTCCGGCGGCAGCGATGTCGACACTCGTCCCGCCGTGAACGCGTGTCTGTCGCCGCACAGCGATACGAAACCCGACACGCGATGCGCACGCACGCTGTCGAAGATCTCGTTGCGCTCGGCGCGATACGCCGACCAGTCCTCCTCCGTGCTCAGCCCGTAGCCCGGCGAGGGCCAGCGCTGACCGTCCACGGCTGGTACGTTCTGCAGATCCGTACGCCAGTCGAGCGACGCGACCGAATTTCCCCAGAGCTTCCACGGAGCTGTCGCGCTCCTGAGTCGCGCGAGAAACCACGCTTTCTGCTGCGCGCCGAGCATCGTGCCCGGCGCCGCATGCACGTTCGGATTCGGGAGCTGCGCGCCATCGAACTCGATCGTCGCCGGCGGATGGCCGCCCCTGTACGTGCGCCCCGCGTCCAGCGCGCCGAACGCCTCATCGAGATCGAAGTACGGAAATCCCTTCGGCCTGAACGCCTTCATCTCCGCGCGATCGTTCACGGGCTCCGAGCGATACGATCGATTGTCCGTGAGAATGAGATCGACGTTGCCGCCGTAGCGCAGCGAGCGATACAACGTGAGCGCGTGAATCGCCGCCAGGTTGTCGGCGTCTTCGCCGAGTCCGTTCGCATCGATTTTAGTGAGCGGCTTGTTCGCGACCTTCGGAGCTCTGAAGTCGTTGAGTGAGCCGCCGCCCGCCTTCGCGACGCGCGCGGGCTGATACTCCCACCACGCCTGCGCCGCCGCGACTTTCCGCGTCTGCGCGGGCACCGTGCCCTCGCCGAAGTTCTGTTGGCTTTGCCATCCCTTCCACGAGAATTCGTGGTTGTCCCACATGCAGACGAATGGCCAGCGGGCGCGCGCATCCTGCAGATCGGGATCGGCGAGATACGCGCGGTAGAGTACGCGATAGCCGTCGACCGTCGTCGGCACGTGGAAGTCCTCGTGTTTCTCGCCGTCGGGATAGCGGACGATGTCGCGGATGCGGCGATCGTAGTAGCCGCTGGGGCGATCCTCCGGATACCACATCAGGTCGTAGACGAAATCGCCGAGGTGCATGACGAAGCCCAGCTGCTCGTTCGCCGGCCGCTTCTCGTCCTCCCAGATCATGCGCCGATACGCGTTGCACGCACCGAGCTGATTGTTCTGACAGGAGACGAAGGTGAAGCTCACCGGCGCGCCGTCGCCGCTCGCGGGCGCAGTGATCGTGCGACCGACTCGACTCGTGTTCCCGCGCTCATCGGTGAAGCGATACCAGTACTGCCGGCGCGGCTCGAGTCCCGCTGCGAGCACTCTGCACGTCCAGTCGGTCTCGGCGCGCAGCAGCGCACTCGCCTCTGCCACCAATCGCTCGAACGACGGATCCTCGGCCACCTGCACGGTGAGCTGTGCGGCCGTGTCACCGGCAACCGGTGGGCGACGAGTCCAGAGGAGAATGCTGTCGGAGTGCGGGTCGCCGGACGCAACGCCTTCGGGAAAGAGATCGCGACGCTCGATGCGCGCTGCACGAGAGGCAGCGCCGAGCGCGGATGCCGATGGCTTCCATGCGAGCGACGCGCCGATCGCCGCGGCGAGCTTGAGCGCCTCGCGCCGATTCATCGGCTTCACTCGCCAGCTCCGGACGTGGCGCCGGTGTCGCGAACGGAGCACGCGGCGACGGTGAGGGCAACCATACTCGCTCGTAAGACTCTCATGGTGGCCTAAAATTCCCGACGACACCGCACTTCGCCAGTGCCAAATGTGGAGGTGCGCATTCGACGCATTGCCGAATTGCGGACACTTGGAGTCTCCCACGGCGCACCGATTCTACCGACGCCCAGCTTCGCACGGCGTTCGCGTCGATGGATCCGCTCGCGTCCGCGCCCTAACTCGAGAGCTGGAGCACTGATCTCGTTCGGAGCTTGGTGATGAGGATGATCTGGCCGGTGTGCATCGAGAAGTGCTCGACGGCGTGAAGAATGGCCCACAGCACGGTCACGTCTCCTTTCGTCGAGGGGTGCCGCTCGAGCATTGCCGCATCGTTGAGCAGCCCGAGCACCTCATCGACTTCCGCCAGCGTCGCCCGGAGCCTGGCCATGAGCGCCGACTTCGCCAGCGGCCCGCGCTCGGCGAACTCCGCATCGCGGTCGCGCACGACGCGCCTGCCGCCAGCGACGCCGAGCACCCATATGCGCGTGCTGCCGTCGAGATGGAGCATCAGGTTGCCGATGCTGTTCGACTCGGGATTGGCGCGCCACCATACGCTCTCCTCGTCGAGCGTGTCGAGGCAGCGAACGATCTTTGGGAGATAGTCTTCGAAGAAGAACGCCCTGATGTCGGCGAGCAGGGGGATGGCGATGTCGGTCATCGTACGGGGGTTGAAGGTGCTGGACCTTACACGCGGGGCAATCGAAGGTCCAGCGCCCGGAATATGCTAATCGTTCGCCCCCTCCACGCGCTGTGTACGTCGCGCGAACGCCTCCGCGATGAGCAGTGTCGCGCCGCACATGGCGAGCGCGATCAGCATGCTCGTCCACTCGTTCGGATCCTGACTCTTCGCGATCACGCGCGGGCTGTGCACGATGAGCACCCAGCTGCCGAACATCAGAGCGGTGCAGAGCGCTGCGATGCGCCCGAGCACTCCGGTGAGGATGCCGAGTCCCGCCGCGACGTGCGCGACGCCGGTGGCGTATCCGAAGAAGACGTGCGCTGGAATCCACCCGGGGATCACGAAGGCGACGTACGCGATGTAAATGAAGTGGAGCGCGCCGAAGCCGAGCATGCAGACTCCGAAGAATATGCGACCGGCCAGAATGCAGCGAGCAGCGAGCGCGTCGGGAATGCGTGTCAGGCCGAAGAGCACGAGCGCGGCACCGCCGATCGCGAGAGACTCGGAGGCGCCGGTCCATTCGCCGCCATTCTTCGGCGCGGCGATCAGAGCCGGAAGGTGAAGCAGCGCAACCCAGAGCAGCACCACCGCTGCGATTACCGCCGCGCCGTAGCTCGCGCTCGCACGAAGAAGCGACGCAATCGCCGCCGCGATGAGAACGATGCCGGTGATCCAGCCAATGAGTGGCAGCGCCGCAGCGCTGGTCACAGGCTCGAGCGTCGGAATGGCGTTGCCGCGGAGGAGGCACTGCACCCCGAGTGAGCCGAGTGCGACTGCGAAGATGGCTCTGCCGAGTACGAACGTCTTTGTCATCGACTCCTGTCCGTGGGGCTCCTGCGCTACGCGGTGCCGGAAGCGAGGGTACGCAGCCACTTCACGCCCCGCTGACGATCGGCACGGTCCACACGAAGGCATCCCAGCTGATGCGGAGCGCGCCGCTCGTTCCGCTGCCCATGATGTTGATCGCGAAGTCTTCCTGCGGCGCCGGCGCGGTGCTCGACTGCATCGCCACGCGCACGAGATCCTGGGCGGGATCGTATTCGGTGCCCCACTGTCCGTGCTGCCTGTTGACCACGAGCTGCACCGAGCCATCCGCCTTCGGAATCGTCCAGAGGCTGTATGCCCCCGCCGGCACGGCCGCGCCGCCGACGGTCATGTCCTTGTCGAAGACGATGGTCGTGGCCTCGTTTGCTCCCGTGCGCCATACGTGATCATACGGGACGACGGCGCCGAGAATGGTGCGGCCGCGCCGGCGCGGGCTGCCGTAGGCGACGACGATGGTCTGTCCGCCGATCGTCGCCTTCTCTATCAGATTCGGCGACGCGAGCCCGACGCCCTTCCCCGCGTGATCGGCCGAGGAAAAGCTCTTGGCGATCGCCGCGACATCAACGACGCCGACGCGCTGTGTTTCGGTCTGCTCGGTCGTCGCGCGCGCATCGGCCGCAGTGATGAGCAGGCCCGGATCGACGGTGAGGTGCGTCCACATGATGCCGAAGTAGTCGACATCGATCTGCATCGCGGAGCGCGCGAGGAATTTGCGCTTCGCGATCGCGCCCGATGCGATGTCGATGCTCGGGACGGTGAGCGTGTCGTTCGCCGGGGGGCGCGTGCGCGAGAGGATCAGCTCGTAGAGTCCCATCGAGCTGTAGAGCCCATACGATGCACCGAAGCCCGTCATGAACGTCGGCACTGCACCTTTCGGAATCACTTTCGCGAACTTGCGCTTGGCGCCGGCCGAGTCGATCGAGCCGCGCATCGAGTCGGCGTCGAAGATGAGAGTGATGTGCTTCGCCGCCATGTTCTTCGCGCCCATGGGATCCGTATCGACCGTCGAGCGGGCGATGGAGCCATCGGGGCGAAGCTCGACATCGTAGTGAAGTCGAATAGTGGTCGGCACTCGCACGACCATGTCGCCGGTAACGTGCGTCGCCGTTCGCACGACACTCTCGACCACGACCGTGTCACGGCCGAGTGTGGTAATCCAGGCGCTCTTGTCGTCGGCGATTGGGGCGGCGAGGTGCAGCGCGGCAATCGCTGCCAGCGAAACAATCGTGGTGTGCATGCGTAACTCTCGTTAAGAGGCGCGACTGTGAAATGGCCGGTGCGGAAGCCGTGCCGATGCGCTAAACTGGGCTTTGGATGGCTTTATCTGTAGGGCCATTAGCTGATACCTTGATGAGTCCATTAGCTCCGGCTTGGCCATGACCCGTGCCCGTGTAGCAGATGCCCTGACGCCCCATCTCGCGTTGCAGCGCGGCGGTGGAGAGGCGATGCATCGCCAGCTGTATTCCACTTTTCGAAGCGCAATTCTCGACGGTGCTTTTGCGCCGGGAACGCGTCTCCCGTCGACGCGCGCGCTCGCCGACGATCTCGGCGTCTCGCGCACCACGGTGCTGCAGGCGTTCGAGCGGCTCGTGAGCGAGGGTTATGCGACGGCGAAGTCCGGTGCAGGAACGCGAGTCGCGACGACGCTCAACACCTCGGCGCAGCGCAGATCGGCGATTCGAGTAGAGGGGCGCGGACTACGCGCGCCCGAGCGACCGCCGCGTTTGTCGAAGGGGATGCGCGCGGTTCTCGATGAGTTAAGGAAGCCGCATCCCCCGACCATGATGGCTCCGTTTGCGCTCGGCCTTCCAGCGATCGATGACTTTCCGATCCAGCTGTGGTCGAGACTCGTCGCGCGCATGTGGCGGACGAAGCCGCGCGACATGCTGGGCTTCGGCGATTTCCGGGGCTATTTGCCGTTCCGCGAGGCCGTCGCGCAGTACGTGATGACCGCTCGCGGGGTGCGCTGCTCAGCCGACCAGATCGTCGTGGTGAACGGCGCGCTGCACGGTGTGTCGCTGATGTCGCGCATCCTGCTCGATCCCGGTGATCAGGCGTGGGTGGAGAATCCCGGATGGCGACCCGTGCGTGCGGCGTTTCGCGCGACGGGTGCGCAGATCGTGCGCGTCCCGGTGGATGAGTATGGACTCGATGTGCAGGAGGG
>JACCWE010000041.1 GCA_013697785.1 Gemmatimonadaceae bacterium | reverse complement strand
ACCAGCGCCGCCGCCGGAGCCGGTCCCGGGCCCGCCTGCGCCCTCGCCGCCGTAGCTATACCCGCCGCCGCCGCCACCGCCGCCGGCCCCGCCGCCTCCCTCTCCACCCTCGACTCCACCCTCGACTCCACCCTCGACTCCACCCTCCACGAACTCCCCGCCATCCCACTCCTCCTCATCCCTCACCATCACCGCCCCGAACTTGATGCTGCGCAGCCGCGACGTGTGCGCCGAACGATTCGCCACGCCTCCGCCCGCGCCACTCTGCACGATGCGCGTCAGCACGTCCGCGAGAAATTCCTCGTACTCCTCGCGCATCACGGTTCCCGTGAACTCGAGCCGCTGCACGCCCACACCCGCGAGCTTCTCCGCCCACGGCCAATCCTTCATGTCGTGCATCGGCGTCTGCCCGTAAATCACATCGGTGCCGATGAACGAAAACTGCGGATTGGGATTCTCCTTCTGCAGCTCGACGAGATGCGCGAACGATCCGTCGACCGCGCGCGCCCACGTCGGATGCTCACGAGGATAGAGCATCATCGTCGACAGGCTCTGCGCCAGCGACGACAGGAACTTCACCTGTGCGCTCAGCACGCTGCTCACTGGAAGATCCTCACTGCGGCCGCCCGCGAATCGCGTTCTGCACCGCCGGATCCGTATCGCGTTCCGCCAGCGTGAGAACCTTCTGCGCCATCGGCTCCTTCGACCACGTCGCCGCGAGCGCCGTCAGCGCAGCGAGCATGGGCTGACTCTTCGGCGCGAGCTTCCGCCCGAAGAACCAACGCCGCTTCTTCGACAGCACGGACTGCACGAGTACCTCGAGCACGATCGGCAGCCGAATCGGCGCGATCACGCGAATCGCCAGCACCGCCATCATCCCGTCGAGCGTGCGCTCGCTCAGCCGCTCCGTCAGCACCGCGATCGCCTCGCGCGGACAGCCGCCCTCGAGCGCCGCATTGAGCGCCGCGCGCACGATCCGCTCATCGCTGTCCGCCACCGCGAGCGCGATCGCCTCGCCCCGCGTGGACGGATCGCGGAGCAGCAGCGCGTAGGCCTCGCGCCGCACCCGCGGATCGGGGTGCTTCGCATAGGGCAGAGGCGTGAAGCTCTTCGGCCAGCTCTCGAGCCGCGCCATGAGCAACAGCAGATTTCGCTGCACATACCACGGCGATCCCGGAAGCCGGGCCATGACCGCGTTGCCGACATCGGGCCCGAGCTGCGCGAGCATCTCGAACAGCCGCCACCGCGCCGTTCTGTCATCCTCGAGCTCCAGCGCATCCAGCAGCGCACCAGCCGCCGGAAAACCCACACGCGCCACGAGCCTGTACAACACCTCGAAGTCAATCGGCCGGTCGCGCAGCAGCCGCCGGATCGTTCCGGTGTTGTCGAGATGCCGCCGCAGTGTCCACACCACCGCGTTCGTCTCCGGCGTCTGATCGACCATCGCCAGGAGCGCAGCTATCCGCCCCTGCTTCACCATCTCCGCTACCGCGTGCTTCGCCGTCGCGCTGAACAGCTCGACCTCGAGCGACATCTGCAGGATGTACTCGTTGTTCACGTCGTACTGCCCCGAGCTCGCCGGCGCATCATTGGCCGGCTCCGCAATCAGCTGCTCCAGCGTCTGCCAGTAGCTCTCCTCCGGCAGCGCCGCCGCACCATCCCAGTCATCGATGAGCTGCCGCATGTTCTGCCGCAGCGCGGTATCCGCCTTGTCGCGCCGCCCGGATGATCCCTTCTCACTGTGCTTGGCGAGCTTCGTCAACAGGAGCAGGAGCGCCTCCGACATCGTGTGCTCCGACGCTCCCGCCACCGCCTTCGCGAGATCGAGCACGGTGTCCGCCGCGAGCGTGTGCGACGCGTTGAGCATGAACTGCCGCCGCTGCGCGCCCGAGTTCGACCGCTTCAAAATCTGCTGCAGCGTCTCCGGCGACAGCGCACTCACCAGCGTCGACACCTTCCGCTTCAGCTGATGCGACGCATGCCCGCCCTTCACCTTCATCTCGTCCATGAACTGGCCGAAGAAGGCGAGAATTCCCTTGTCGTAGTCCGCATCGCGAGGCCGCCGCTCGATTTCACTCGCCAGCGCGAGCGGATCCATCGGCGTGTCCGGCGTCAGCGACCCATCGCCGCCGCCGCCCGGCCCATTGCCGCCACCGCTCCCGTCACCACCGCCGCTCCCGTCACCCGTGCCGCCACCGCCGTTCCCACCGCCGCCGCCAAGTCCGATTCCAAGCGACGCCGACGCGAGCTTCCCCCACAGATTCGACGCCCATCCGGCGCGCTCCTCCGTCGTCTGGTCCGCCGCGTCCTGCTGCAGCTCGAGCTGATCGTACGTGAGCGGGAACAGCCGCACGTGCTCCCACTCGCGCGCGGTCTCGAGCTCCCCCTCCACCTTCGGCGTCTCGCGCGCGATCGCCTTCAGCATCTCCTGCAGCTCGAGATCCTGCACCCCCTCATACAAGCGGATCGCACCGATCTCCTTCCGGAACAGTTTGAGCGCGAGATCGCGCGTCACCGTGTGCGAGGGATCGGTCGGCACACCGTCGACGACGAGATGATTGCGCGCGACCGCGATCGCGATCATCTGCCGTTCCGCGAGCAGGAGCTGCAAACGCCTCGTGATGCCGCTGACGGCCGACTCGAGCAGCGGATGCCCGTCCGGATACATGGAATACTTGTGCAGCCCGACAGACAGCTCAACCATGAGGTCGGCCATCTCGCGGGTCAGCGATTCCGTGGGCGTGTTCGCGGTGGTGCTGGCGTGCGGGGGAGGCACGGGCGTCGGCGGGTGATCGAAGAATGGGGACTGGCCGTCGCCAGCCCCTCAGGATACGACCGTCTACCCCCCGCCATCGTCACGGGCGAAACGCCCGGAATCTGCCCCAAATGCCCGATCAGGTCCGGACGATGGGCGTTCCCTTGGGGGTCATCAGCGACGCGTGCGCCGGAACGGAGGCGCTCTCCAACACGTCATCGGCGGCGCGCGCCTGGAGCGGCTGCCCCTCCTCGAGCGGAATGATCCGCCGCTCCCACCGCCGCATCATCTGCACGAACGCCTTCGCGATCTCGGCGTCGAAGACGGTTCCCGCCTTGTCCTCCACATATCTGAGCGCGCTCTCCGGCGTCCACGCGCCCCGATGGAAGCGACGGGTGCGCAACGCGTCGTAGCAGTCGCACACCTGCACCAGCTTGCTCGCGTAGTGGCACTCACGCTCGAAGTGCGGACGCGGATATCCCTGCCCGCCCGGCAGCATGTGATGCTCGTACGCGACTACCGCGGCCACGTCGAGTTGCGGCTCGCTCATGAGGATGATGCGCGCGCCCTCGATCGGATGTCTCCGGATGATGTCCCACTCGTCATCCGTCGGCGGACCTGCCTTCGACACGATGTCCTTCGGCACCTTCGTCATCCCGACGTCGCGCAGCAGCCCCGCCACTCCGATCGCGCGCGTGTCGCGCCCGCCCAAACCCAGAAACTCCGACAGCCCCATCACGAGCACACTCACGTTGAGCGCGTGCGCCGTGGTGTACTGGTCGAACTCCTTGAGCTGCAGCAGCGGCATCAGGATCTCGCTGTCGCCGTGCATCGCCACCGACAGCGACGCCACGACGGTCTCGATCTCGCCAGCCGGAAGCGGACGTCCTGCCTCCACCTCCCCGTAGATCATCTCGATCGTTTCCACTTCCTCATCCAGCGGAAAGTTCATTCCGATCGTCGGCAGCGGATCCGTCATGAACTGGTCGGCATCGCCGCGCACACCAATCGCGCCGTACTTGATGCTGATGTACTCGGTCCCTTCCTTCCTCTGCGTATGACGCGGATCTCTCCATCCCGGCGTCACCTCGGCCATGATCGTATAGAGGAAATCGTCGAACTCCTCCCTGATCACCTCCGACACGAACTCCATGCGCTGGATGCCGGACTTCGTGAATCGCTCGCACCACTCCCAATCCTTCAGCTCGCGCAGCTGGCGATTCTGAAAGACGATCTCGTCGCCGAGGAAGGAGAACTTGAGCACGAGCTCCTGACGCTGGAGCTCCTGCACAGCCTCGAATGCCAGCTGCGCCGATTTCGAGCGCGCCGGGTGCGAGGGTGCATAGAGCGCCATCGCCGACAACGACTTCCCGAAGGCGTTAAGGAAGCGAATTGGATCGGTCACTCGGTCTCCTTCGAGGCAGGGCGGCCGAACGCACGTCGCCGTCCTTCGACTTCTGCGCGCGCTCGAGAACTGTCTTCACACTCGCATCTTCACTCCAACCATGCGCCAGGCCGGCGAGCGCGGCCAGCATCTCCGTCGACTTCGGCAGCAGCTTCATGCGGCGCAGGATCTTCGTGCGCTTCACCGCATAGCTGAGCAGCCACTCCAGCGACTCGGGATCGCGCGACGCGCCGATCACGCGGATACCGAGCGCGCGCATCTCGGGGTGCACGGATCTGCGCTCGACGTTGCGGATGATCAGCGGGATCGCGGCCTTCGGACAGTCGTCGAGCGCGGCGGCCATCGCGGTCTTCACGATGCCATCGTCGCGGTCGCTTAACGCCGCGATGATCGTGGTCTGGCGATGCTGCGGCATGCGCAGCATCAGCTTGAGCGCCTCGCGCCGCACGCGCTCATCGGAGTGCGTGAGGAAGATCTGCGGCGAGAAGCCGTCCGGCACCTTGGGGAGCAGCACGAGGAGCGTGAGCAGGTTGCGCTGTACGTACCAGGGGATGTCCTCGTTCATGAGCCGCTGCACGATCATCGGTCCCGCGTCGTTGCCGAAGCGCGCGAGCAGATCGAGCAGCTTGCGGCGCATCGTGCGCGTCTCGCTCGTCTCGAGCCCATCGAGCAGAAGCTCGACGACGTCGAGCCCCATGCGCGACGTGATGCGCTCGAGCAGCGCGGGATCGATCTGTTCTTCGCGCAGCAGATGGCGCAGGTTGTCCGGCGTCGCCACGAGCGGCCACAGCTCCTCGGCCGTCTTGTTGTTCGCGGGCGCGCGATCGAGCAGATCGAGCAGCATCGCGATGCCGCCGTGCGAGATCAACTGGTTGACGGCGAGCCACACCGGACCACCGAGCGTGTCGGTCTCGAGCGCGGTGGCGACGAGGCGCTTGGGCTCGCAGGGATGCTGGCGCTGGAGCATGAGCGTGAAGACACGTCGCTGCGCCATGCGGTCGAGCGCTTCCTGATAGCCCTCGGGATTCAGCCGGCGCGTGTCCCAGTTGTCGACGAGCTGCTCGACCTGATCGCGCATCGCCGCCGACGCACCCGCGCGCATCAGCGACCCGCCCTTTTCGGCCTGCAGCGCCAGCTTGCCGAGGAGCCGGAGGAGCGATGACGAGATCGTCTGGTTCGATGCCTTGGCCGCGGCCTGCACGAGCGCGAGCACTGCGTCCGCGGCGAGATGCTGCGACGTGTCCATCACGAAGCGCTTCCGCTTCTCGGCGTCGCCGCCCATTTCCATGAGGCGATCGAGCGCCGCGGGCTGCAGCGACTTGATCAGCTCAGTGAGCTGGCTCGTGACCTTGATCGACTCTTCGCTTTGCGGGCCCTTGAGCGATTCCGTGAGCTGAATGAGGAAGCCGACGACCGACTGATCGTACGCGGGATCGCGGCGCTCGTTGATCGCGCTCGCGAGCACGAGAGGGCTGAGGAGCTCTTCGTCGGCGGGATCGGCGCCGAGCATCAGCGTCGCGCGCGCGAGGGCGATCCAGATGAGCTTCGCACCGGCGCGCTTGTTCTCGTCGTCGGTGAGGCCACTCTCGTCTCCCATCAGCTCGAGCTTGTCGTACGTGAGCGTCGTGACCTGGATGTGCGGCCAGCGCATGGTCTGCGCGGCAATGGCGATCTGCGGCTTCTCGTTTTCCTCGATCGACGAGGCGTAGAGGAAGTCCGCGAGCTCGTCGCGGAGTACGCCGGGGAGGATGCGAATGGAGCCGATGCGCTGGCGATGGAGCCGCTGCGCGAGCTCCTTCATCAGCGAGTTGTTCGGATCCGTCGCAACGGCATCGATGATGACCTGGTTGCGCGCGAAGGCGAAGGTGACCGGCTCGATTCCGTTCAGGATCCCGTCGAGACGGCGCACGCATTTATCGACCGCAGTGGCGAGCTGCGGATGCCCCTGCGGGTAGATGGCGTGCTTCTGAACGGCGACCGCAAACTCCATGAGGAACTCCGCAAGCTTCTTCGGAATGCCAGGGGAGTTTGGATTCGCCGAGGGTGCGGCGGAGGGGTAGGTCACGAGAGCGAGATCACGGTGCGAAAGAGGTCATGCGAGTGACAGATGCCCGGGGAAAACGCAACGCTGAGGAGGGTCGGTATCACTGAAGCACGCGCGGAGGTTCAGGAGATGTTTCGTGGGTCGGAATCCAATGCTATATGTAGCAGAGTTCGCTAAAAACGCCTAATCGTTTAATTGCGAAGACTATTTAACGTCACTAAAAGGACCACATAGCGACCCTATAGCGACAAATCCTGTGGTTGTACCCGCATGTACGGCCATTTCGCAGATTGTTCGAAGTATACTGCCGTCACGTGACGCGAGCCGCCCATCACGCCACTCGTCTAACGCGCTGCGAGCGATGACCTTGGCACACCCTCTGCTTTTGCTCTGGGCATCACCTCAACCGGCGGCATCATGACCAACGATCCGAAGCACCAGCCCAAAGCCAATACGTCCACAGGCGCGGGAGCGGAGGCCGCCGAAGGAATGAAGGCGGTATCGGGCCAGCGCGGCAGCGAACCCACGCGAAGCGACGAGGACGCCGTCACGGCGCCCGCCAAATCCTCGGCGGACACGATCAATCATCCCGGCTCCGAACCGCTCGAGCAGCGCACCACGGAGCACGAGAGCGGATACGGCGGCAAGGGTGGCGAGCCACGCGTGAGCTCCGACGAGCGCGAGAGCACCGGCAAGGACGGATCGTTGCGCTCAGAGTCGAACAAGCGTTAAGTCAGGGAGTAGTTATTGAACGCGGTGTGCGCGCTGCCCTCGATCCGGGCGCCGCGCACGCCACTCCCATGCTCACCAACCGACGGAATCGATGATGTCTCGCCTCGCGAGAGCGCTCACCGGCGCCCTTTGCTTCTCGCTCGCAGTCACCTCCGCGCGCGCACAGGATGCCGCTCCGCTGCACAAGGGAGATCTGGTTCGATTTCTCACGGGTTCCACGTACAGCAAGCCCGAGATCGCCGCGATCATTCGCCGAGCATGTCTCGCCTTCGCGCCCACGTCGCGCGACAATGCGAATTTAAAAGAGCTCGGCGCCACGCCCGCGGTGCTCGACGCGATGAAGACGTGCGCGGACAACGGCAACAAGGTGGGTCGAGCAGAGCGGGAAACGCCGGCGCCGATCCGACCGATGGAAGTCGATCTTCCGTATCGCAGCTTCAGCGCGACGGCAGGCACCGTCGCCCAGTTCACCGTCACGATCCACCGCGGACCGACGCCGCTCTCTGGCGTGCGACTCCTCCTCCATGGTTCGCGCGACATTCCCGGTGGCACGCAGGCGGAGCTCAACGCCAACACCGATCGCGACGGACACGCGACATTCTCGATCCCCGCGGGTTCCACCGCAGGCAACTACAATCTCAGGATCGCGGACGCCGATGGTGTCGAGATGCACGGTGTCGCCGACTTCGTGCTCACGACGCTCCCGTCCGCACCCTCGCTCGTGAAGGTCACGCCGCAGACGCTCGACATCGGCGCGGGCGGCCGCGGCACGCGCGAAGTCACCGTCGCCGTCTCCGATCCATTCGGCAATCCCGCATCGCAGCTCTCCGTCGCGCTCCGAACGTATCCGCAGCGCGGCGCCGCGCGCACGCCGACGCAGGTCACCGACAACGCCGGCATCGCGCGCTTCGCCGTGCAGGCCGCAACGCTGCAGGACGGCGACTCGCTCGTCGTCACCATTGGCGACAAGCCATACGCCACGCTGCGCGTCACTGCAGCAGCGGAGATCACGACGCTGCTGCTGGAGGCCGAGCGACAGCTGAGTGAGGGGAGTGTGTCGGCGGAGCGAGCGTACGACAGCGTGCTCACCGTCGATCCGAACAATGCGCGGGCGCTCATCGGCCGCGGCTATATCCTGTCGTCGCTCGGAAAACAGGATCCGGCGTCGCAGGACTTCGAGGCGGCGTTGCGAGACGGCGACGATCGCGCGGGCGCATTGACCGGACTCGGATATCTCGCTCTGCGGCGCAGCGATCTCACGAACGCAGCTACTCGCTTTAGAGAAGCGGTGAAGATCGACGCAGGCGATGCGGGCGCCGCGACAGGGCTCGCGTACACGGAGCTGTGGCGCCTCGATCCGCGCCAGCTACCCCATCGCAGCGCAGCGCTCGCGAGCCCGCGTCCTGCGGCGTATCCCGCGGAAGCTGCGAATGGATTGCGCGCGGGCATCGACTTCTTCGCCGCGCGAAATCTGAAGAGCGCCGAAAGCTCGCTGAACACCGCAGCCGCCGCGGCGCCAGCGTGGCCCGATGTCTACTACACGCGCGCGCTCGTGTACCAGGCGGAGAAGAAAACGTCGCTCGCCGTCGCCGACTTCCAGCACTATCTGCAACTCCGCCCGAACGCCGTCGATCGCGGCGCGGTCGCGTCGCGCATCGGCGCGCTCGATCGCAGCCCGGGGAAGGCCTTCGCGCTCGGCATTCTTCCCGGCGGTGGACAGTTCTACACCCACCAGCCCGTAATCGGTATCATCGTACTGGGCGGCGTGGCGGCGAGCGCGGTGTGGGCGCTTAAGTCGTCGCCGATAATTTTCACGGATCCGTTCGGGCATCCCTATCAGAACGGAACGGAGCGGAAGAACCTGACGACGGGTGCGGCGGTGGGCGGAGGGATCTGGCTGCTCGGTGCGATCGAAGCGGCGCTGCACGCGTCGAGCGCACGCGGCGATCCGTATCCGCCGTCGAGCGTCGCGGTGTCCACGAAGAAGACGTCCGAGCTACCGCACCTCACACCCACCGTCGGCTTCGATCAGGGCGGACCGAGGCTCGGCGCCTCGCTCAGCTTTTCGATTCGCTGAGGCGTTACCGGCTACGGCTGGACGTTCACGATGGCATTACCGCTTTGACCCTGTGCCGATGCGGTGATCGTCGCAAATCCCGGCGCCTGGCCCGTGACGACTCCTTTCTTGTCGACGGTAGCGATCGCATCGTCGCTCGAGCTCCAGTCGACCTTGTGGCCGTGACCGTGGCCATTGTCCTGAACCACCGCAGTTAGCTGCACCGTGTTACCCACGCTGATGAGTGCGAGAGGCGGAGTGACGGCGATCGAGGTCACGGGTACCGGATCTACCTGCAGAGTGGCGCTGCCCGACTGACCTTCGCTGGTCGCCGTGATGGTCGTCGTGCCAGGGCCGGTGGATGTCGCATTGCCGGCGTTATCGACCGTCGCGACGGTGATGTCACTGGAGCTCCAGGTGATGATGCGACCGGTGAGCACATTCCCCTGCGCGTCCTTCAGGGTGGCCGTGAACGACGCGGAGTTCCCGTCGACGATCGTTTGAGTCGCCGGAGAGACCGTGACGGTGCTGACCGGCGCGGGAGTGACGGTGAGCGTCGCGATGTTGCTGGTCTTCCCTTCGCTCGACGCGGTGATATTGGTAGTGCCGGCCGCAACGCCCGTCGCAACACCGGTGCTCGGATCGATCGTCGCGACTGCCGTGTTGCTCGACGCGAAGTTGACAACGCGACCGGTGAGCACGTTGCCGCTTCCATCCTTCGTCACAGCGGTGAACGCGGGCGTCGTCGCGCCGGCCTGCACCGATGCCGACGTCGGCGAGAGCGTGACGCTCGCGACGGGAACGGCCGTGACGGTGAGCGTCGCGATGTTGCTGGTCTTCCCCTCGCTCGACGCGCTGATGTTGGCGGTGCCGGCCGCAACGCCCGTCGCGACGCCGGTGCTCGGATCGATCGTCGCGACGGCCGTGTTGCTCGACGCGAAGGTGACGACGCGACCGGTGAGCACGTTGCCGCTTCCATCCTTCGTCACAGCGGTGAACGCGGGCGTGTTAGCGCCGGCCTGCACCGATGCCGAGGTCGGCGAGATCGTGACGCTCGTCACGGGAACCGTGGTGACGGTGAGCGTCGCCGCGGGACTGTTCTTCCCTTCGCTCGATGCGATGATCGATGTCGTTCCCGCGGAGACACCGGTTGCGACACCGGTGGAAACGTTCACCGTCGCGACGGCTGGATTCGTCGACGAGTACGTGACGGTGCGACCGGTGAGCACGTTGCCGCTTCCATCCTTCGTCACCGCGGTAAACGCCGGTGTCGCTGCCCCGGCCTGCACCGAAGCCGAGGTCGGCGAGATCGTGACGCTCGCGACCGGCACCGCGGACACGGTGAGCGTCGCGGCATTGCTCGTCTTTCCTTCGCTCGAGGCGGTGATGTTCGCGGTGCCGGGCGCGACCCCCGTCGCGACACCGGTGCTCGCATTGACCGTTGCGACGGCCGTGTTGCTCGACGCGAAGGTGATCGTGCGGCCGTTGAGCACGTTGCCGCTTCCATCTTTCGCGACCGCCGTGAATGCGGCCGTGTTCGAGCCGACGAGCACCGCTGCGCTCGTCGGCGAGATAGTCACACTCGCGACGGGAACGGCGATCACAACGATCGTCGCCGTTCCGGTCTTTCCTTCGCTCGTTGCGGTGACCGTTATCGTGCCCGGCGCGATCGCGGTGACTCGCCCGTTGCTCGAGACGCTGGCGATGTTGTCGTCGCTCCCATCCCATACGATCGTGCGGCCGGTGAGGGTGTTGCCGCTTCCATCCTTCGTCGTGGCCGCGAGCTGCACCGCCTGACCGACGATCAGCGTGTCGAGCGCCGGCGCGATCGTCACCGAGGCCACGGGCACGCGCGTCACCGTTACCGTCGCCTGCGCGGTGAGACCCGACCCCGTCTGAGTTACGGTGATCACAGCCGTGCCGGGACCGACCGGTGACACGAGTCCAGTGCCGCTGACCGTGGCTACGCTCGTGTTGTTCGATGCGAATGTGACCGGACGTCCAGTCTGTGAGAGCGTGCCGCCGATCGAGTCCAATAGCGTCACGACCAACTGCGTGGCCGGATCTCCGACGGTGAACGACAGCGCATCGGGAGTGACGACGACGCGTCTCACGGGTACGAGCGATACGCTTACCTGCGCGACGCCCGAGACGGAGCCGCTGGTACCGGTGATCGTTGCATTGCCCGGCGCATTGGCGGTCACGACGCCCGTCGCGCTCACGGAAGCCACGCCACTGTTGTTCGAAGACCACGTCACCGTGCCCGGGATCGTGTTGCCGCCGGCATCAGTGATCGTTGCGGTCAGCTGTTGCGTCTGCGAGACGAGGAGCGCGACCGTCGACGGCGAGACGATCACCGCGTTGGCCGGAGGAAGCGTGACGGTGATGGGAACGTCGACGTGCACGCCGCCACTAGTCGCGGTGACGATCGCGCTCCCCTGCGCCTGCCCGGTGACGAGACCCGTGGATGACACGAGGGCGATATTGGAATGATCGACGGTCCACGTGACTAGTGCGCCGGAGATCACGACGCCGTTGGCATCCTTCACGGTCGCGGTAAGCTGCGAGGTCTGTCCGGTGGTGATCGTCACGTTCGTCGGTGCGACGGTGATGCTCGCGGCCACCGCTGCTGCCACCGCGATCCCTGCAGTGCCCGACTTTCCTTCACTCGTCGCGGTGATGGTGGTTGCGCCGGCGCCTACTCCGGTGACGAGCCCCGTGTTGTCGACTGTGGCGACGTCGGTATTGGTCGACGTCCACGTCACGGTGCGACCGGGAAGCACGTTGCCGGATGCGTCGAGCGCATCGGCCTGGAGATGCACGGTCTCGCCCACCTTGATCGCCGCGCTCGCCGGGGACACGCGAACGGAGGACACGCCGGGCGGAACAACGGTGATCGTGGAGAAGCCCGACTTTCCGTTGGAGCTCGCCGCTATCCGCACGACGCCGATGGCTATTCCGGTGACGACGCCGCCGCTCGACACCGTGGCGGTGGCGGGATTCTCGGAGCTCCAGAAGACGCTGGCGCCGGAGACCGCGTTGCCACCGGCGTCGGTGACCGCCGCGTGCAGCGTGACGCTGGCGCCGAGTGCGAGGGAGTCGGTGGAGGGAGTGACGGTGACGGATGCGCTGCCGCCTACGGGTCCGGTCGAGTCGCCGCCGCACGAGAAGAGCACGATAGCGCAGGCGAGCACCGAGAGGAGCGAACCGAATTTCGACCGACAAGCGACGCGCATCAAGCACTCGTTGTTGCAGGGACCAACGCGATCGCGGGCGCACGGGTGCGCGCACGCGTAGCGCAGGGGGCTATATCATAACGGAGCAGTCACCCGAAAGGAAAGCAGGCGTTTAAGGACATCGGGTGCAAGCGATGGACCATCCGCTGGCCTCGCTGAATAGCGCCTCTGCTGTGAAAAAGATCCGCGTGGCTGCAAAGGGGCTTGCAAGTCACCAGTCAGTGACAATAAATTGTCACCAACTAGTGACTTGAGGGCTAATGCCGAGGGATCGTTTTGCGACACGCGCACTCATACTCGAAAGCGCTGCCGGCATTATTGCCGCAGAGGGCATAGGCGGGCTGGGAATCAACTCCCTCGCGAGCGCGGCGCAGTGCGACAAGGTGCTCATCTACCGCTATTTCGGCGGCCTCACCGGAGTGCTGGCGGCGCTTGGCGCAGAACGGATGGTATGGCCAAGGGTGGAGATGCCGTCGGTTGACGGCGGCGAGGAGTCGTTGGCGCAGGCGGTGGAGGGGGTTCTGCTCGAGGAATGGGCGGCTCTTTCGGGGAGCACTTTGATGCTCGCGTCGGCGGCGGCGGAGCTGGCGCCCACCGGGCAGGCCCTCGGCGCCGCAACGGCCGAGCAAAGAGCAAAGCTTCATGCGAAGATGATCGCGGCGCTCAGGGAGCAATACCAGGTGCCTGCCTACGTGGATCTGCCCGCACTCGTCGAGCTGCTCAGCGCAGCGCTGACTGTTTTCGCGCTACGTACGGCGCATGCGAGCGGGCCAAACCCCGGCGCGCTCGACATAGCCTCGCCTCCCGGCTGGCGGCGAATCGAGAAGATGATGTCTGCTGTGACGCGGGCGTTGCTGAACACCAACGGTCGATAGTCACCGGGTGGTGACTACGATCGTTCTCCACTATTACTTCGCTCCAGCGCCCCTCAACACGAAATTGTAGCTCCCCTTGGTCGGATGTCCGTCACGCGCCACAACATGGTACGTCACTACATAGGTGCCCGGCATCGTCGCGGGCACGGTGACGTCCAGCGACACCGTTGCCGCCTCCGAGCCCTCGTGGCGGAGACCTCCCGTCTTCACCGTATCACCACCAACCCGCACTATGGTTACCCTGCTCAGGCTCAACTCCAGCGGCTCCGAGAACAGGAGTCGCACCGACCTGGGCGTCGTCGCAATCGTGTCGTTGACCGCAGGCTCGGCCTTCACCAAATGCGCGTGGTATCGCACCGACGCCGGAGCGAAGCCCGTCACGCCCCCGAAGAGCAGCGCCGCGGTCATGGTCGAGATCGTGATGTAGGAAGCAGTCAGGCGCATGTACGGAGTGATGAGGGACGACGAGAGCGTGATGTGTTCTACCAACGCACGCACCAGATGTGCCGTTGCAACTTTCGGCTACGAATACCGATCGCGCCACCCTTCGCCTCGAGAGCCGCTATCTTCGCCGATAACAGCAACTCCGCTCCCACGCTTCCCTCGCCGCTCTCAGCCCCGACCGTGATCGACGTCGAGAACCTCACCAAGAGCTACGGGTCGTTCGAGGCGGTGCGCGGACTCTCCTTCACCGTCGCACCTGGTGAAGTGCTCGGCCTCGTCGGCCCCAACGGCGCCGGGAAGACGACGACGCTGCGCAGCATCGCCGGCATCATCGTCCCCACCAGCGGTACCGTCCGCGTCGGCGGTCACGACATAGCCACGGCGGCCGAGCGCGCGAAGTCGCTGCTCGCCTTCATTCCGGATGAGCCACAGCTCTTCGAGCATCTCACCGTCGAGGAGCATCTCCGCTTCATCGGCCGGCTCTACGGCGTCGCCGACGCGCCCGCGCGCATCGAGCCGCTCCTCGTGGAGCTGGAGCTGCTCGAGAAGCGCTCCTCGCTCCCCGCTGCGCTCTCGCGCGGGATGCGCCAGAAGCTCGCGATCGCCTGCGGGCTCCTCCACTCGCCCTCGGCCCTTCTGCTCGACGAGCCGCTCACCGGCCTCGACCCCGCCGGCATGCGCCGCATGAAGTCCACGATCGCCGCCCGCGCACGCGCCGGCGCCGCGGTCGTGCTCAGCTCGCACCTCCTCCATCTCGTCGAGGAGCTCTGCACCCGCCTCCTCGTCATGCAGCGCGGCCGTGTGATCGCGATCGGCACGCTCGCCGAAATAGTAGCACAACGATCCGATTTGGCCGGACTCGCGCTCGAGGATGTCTTTCTCGCCCTCATCGACGAGGGACAGCGCAGCGACGAGGCGAGCCCGCCAGCGTGAACGACGCGCTTCGCTACCTGCTTTGGCACAGCGCACGCAATCGCCTGCGCGGCCAGGTCGCGCGACTCAAACGCCCGCGCTATCTGCTCGCGGTTCTCGCGGGCGGGCTGTACTTCGGGACGCTCCTCTTCAACTCGCAGATGCCGAGTCCGATCTCGGGCTCGACATCGAGCCCGTTCGGTCAGCTCATCTACACCACGATCCTCTTCGTCACCATCGCCAGCGGCTGGGTGCTCGGCAGCGACCGCCCCGCCCTCGTGTTCTCCGAGGCGGAGGTGCAGCTCCTCTTCCCCGCGCCGCTCTCGCGCGCGGCGCTCGTGCGCTACAAGGTCGCGCAGGCGCAGATCATCGTGCTCTTCAGCGTCCTCATATGGGTGATCATTCTCAGGCGCGGCGGGATGATGCTCCCCTTCTGGATGCGCGCGATCTCCCTCTGGGTCATCCTCTCGACGATGTACCTGCATCGCGTCGGAGCATCGCTCGTGCGTACGAGCGCGGTGTCGCACGGCTCGCGCGGGATGCGGAGCAACCTCATCCCGATCGCGGTAGTGCTGACGGCGGTCGCGATCGTCGGCTGGACGATCGTGCGCGCGATTCCATCCGTGCGCGCGGCGATGCTCGTCGGCGAGGGTGGCGATGCACTCGCGCGGCTCGCGCAGACTCAGCCGCTCGCCGCGATTCTCTTCCCCTTTCGCCTGCTCGTCGCGCCGCTCTTCGCCGACAATGCGAAGCACTGGCTCTACGCGATCCTTCCCGCGTTCGCGCTGATGGCGCTCCACTATCCGTGGGTGACGCACACCGACGCCGCCTTCGAGGAAGCCGTCGCCGATGCCGCGGCCAAGCGCGCGCGCATCACCGCCGCCTCGCGCAACCCTCGCCGCCGCCAGCTCGCCGTGGCCGAGGGCGCACCGCCGAAACCGTGGTTTCCGCTGGCGCCCGTCGGACATCCCGCCGTCGCAATCGTCTGGAAGAACGTGCTCGCCTATACTCGGGCGCTCCGCCTCACGACGCTTGCAATTCTCATTGTCGGAATCGCCGCGATCGGCTTCGCCGTTTACTCGCAGGTGGGCGACTGGAGCGAGCTTGCGTCGATCGGCGAAGCGCTCTGCGCCATCCCGATCGTCATGCTCGTCATCCTCGGACCCGGCTTCGTCCGCTCGGATCTTCGGCAGGATCTGCTGCAGCTCGACCAGCTGCGCAGCTATCCGCTGCGCGGCTCGACGATCGTGGCCGCCGAGATCGCGAGCACGACGGTGATACTCACGGGGATACAGTATCTGCTGCTCGCCATCGCGGCCTCGCTCGCGTCGTTCGATTCGCATCCACCGGTGCCGATCGCGCCGGCGGTGCTGATCGCGATCGTCGCGCTCCCCACGCTCAATGCAATCTCGCTCACCGTTGCGAACGGCGCCGCGCTGCTCTTTCCGGGGTGGGTGCGACTCGGCGACGGGCGCGCGGCCGGGATCGAGGCGATGGGGCAGAACGTGCTCGCGGTCTTCGTCTCTCTGATCACGACGTTCCTCGCGATGCTCCTTCCGTTGATCGTCAGCGCCTTCCTCGCGAGCGGCTTGAGCGTGCTCGTATCGCGGCCGCTCGACATCTGGGCGTTCGTCTTCACCGCCCCTGTCGGAGCGCTGCTCGCCCTCGCCGAGCTTTGGCTCGTGATCAAATGGCTCGGACGCGTTTTCGCGCGGACGGATCTCGCGCAGATCGAACCGCCCGGGTGATCCCGCGCGCGCTTGTCGCGCACGACGATTCCCGATAGCATGATTCAACGGCTGCAACCACAACATCGACCAGGGCTACCCGAATAGTGGCAACATCAATTGTGCGGATCATCCTGTACGTGCAGGAGATTCCGAAAGTAGCTCGCTTCTACGAGAAGTACTTCGGCATGAAGTCGCTGCCGTCCGACAACAAGGCGTGGCTCGAGCTCGCGAGCGAGAGCGGCGGCTGCGTGCTCGCCCTGCATCAGGCGAGCCGTGCGCAGAAGAGCGGCGCGGCAATCAAGATCGTCTTCGGCGTTCCCGACGTGCCCGCGTTCGTGCTCGAATGCGCGAAGGACGGGCTTACGTTCGGCCCCGTCCACGAGGTCGGCGGGCTGCACTTCGCCAACGTAAAGGATCCCGCAGGAAACTCGATTCAGATATCGGATCGAGTCACACCAACGGCATAGTGAACGACGGCGCCGACACGGTGCTCATCATCGACGATGAGCCGAAGATCCGCGCCCTCCTTCGCGATGCGCTCGTTGCCGATGGCGTAACCGTGGTCGAGGCGTCGACGGGCACCGAGGGAATCGGCGCGGCGCTCGAGGCGAGACCGCAGCTGATCGTGCTTGACCTCGGGCTTCCCGACATGGATGGCGTCGCGGTCTGTCGCGCCGTTCGCGAGTGGTCCAGCACGCCAATCCTCGTGCTCTCCGCGCGGCACTCGGAAGAAGAGAAGACGACGCTTCTCGATGCCGGCGCCGACGATTACGTCACCAAGCCTTTCGGCGTTCCCGAGCTGCGCGCGCGCGTTCGCGCGCAGTTGCGCCGCACGCGGATGCGCCCAGTGCCCGGTGGTGACGCGCCGATCCGCGTCGCCGATCTCGAGATCGATGTCGCGCGAAAGATCGTGCGGCGCGGCGGCGTCGCCGTGCATCTCACGCCGACCGAATGGGACTTGCTGCACGAGCTCGTGACGCACGATGGTCGCACGCTCACGCACCGTCAGCTCTTTCACAAGGTGTGGGGACAGGCGCACGGCGATCCGCAGGGCTACCTGCGCGTCTACATCGCGCATCTGCGCCGGAAGCTCGAGGACGATCCGTACCATCCGCGGCTCCTCCTCACCGATGCCGGCGTCGGCTATCGATTCGACAGCGAGCCCTCGGCCGAGTGACGATCACTTCGCACACGGCGATCGGAATGGTCGCGGCGCCCATGCTGGTGGCTATCGCGAGCCTCATTGGGAAGCGCTGGGGAGTGGCGGCGGGCGGATGGTTCATTGCTCTTCCGCTCATCTCCGGCCCGATCGTGCTCACCTATGCTCTCGAGCGCGGAGCTGCCTTTGCCGCGCAGGCGTGCCTCGGCGCACTCCTGGCGGTCGTCTCGCTTTGCGCGTTCGCCCTCGCGTACGCCTGGTCGGCGCGCCGCGTCGGATGGGCCGGAAGCAGCGCGCTCGCGTGCGGTGCATTCCTCGCGAGCTCGTGGGCGCTGCAACAGCTGCGTGTTCCGTCCATTGGCTGGGCCTTTCTCGTCGCCTGCGCCGCGCTCGCCATCGCCCTTCGCCTGATGCCGCCCGCTTCATCGCTCGTGCGAGGCGGCCGGCCGGCGGTTTGGGAGCTTCCGGTGCGAATTGCGCTTGCCGCCTCGCTGGTGTGGGCGCTCGCCGCGATTTCGAGCGCGGCCGGACCGCGCGTCTCCGGACTTCTCACTCCATTTCCAATCACCTCGCTCATTCTGGTCGCCTTCATCCATCGCCACGAGCGCGTGGAGGCGGTGAGTCAGTATCTGCGAGGACTGCTCAAGGGGTTGTTCTCGTTCGCCATCTTCGTGATCGTGGTGGGCGTCGCGATCGGAAGCTGGACCATCGCCGCGACATTCCTCGTCGCGACGATAGCGACGCTGGCCTTTCACGCCGGCGTCTGGCATTGGGTGCAGCAGCAGCTATCCGAGCCGCGGATCTTCAGCGCATAAGATCGTTTCCGTGTACGGCAGGAGAGCCATCAAGGTGCGGCCGCTATCAAGGGCAGGATTGTGGGTCGGTTGGCTCGCGGCGCTCGTAATCACGACGCTCGCGATGTCTCTGCTGCGCGATCAGCTCGACAAGGCGCACATCGCTCTGCTCTACCTCGTGCTGGTGCTCGGAGGCAGCGCGACGGGCGGGCGCGCAGTCGGGCTCTCGCTCGCTACCCTCGCCTTCTTCTCGTTCGACGCACTCTTTCTTCCGCCCTACGGCACGCTCGCCGTCCGCAATCCGCTCGACTGGCTGGTGCTTCTCTCCTTTCTCATCACCAGCCTCGTGGCAACGCAGCTGTTGAATCGAGCGCAGGAGCGCACGATCTCCGCGCAGCGACGCGCCGGCGAGATCGAGCGACTCTCGATTCTCGGCGCCGAGACGTTGAACGCCGGCGTGGCCACTGAGGCGCTCGATGCGATCGCGGAGGTGATCCGCTCAGCGCTCGCCGTCGATCGCTGCGACATCCTCGCGCAGCAAGGCGAATCGCTCGCGCTGCTCGCGCGCGCGGGTGCAACACCCGCCGAGACCTCGAGCAACGATCTCACCGCCGATGGATTGACGGAGTGGGTAGCCGAGCGCGGCTTGCCAGCCGTGATGCGCGGAGATCACACCTCGCAGGTCGGCAGCAGGGGGTGGGAGGCGGAAGGAGATCCGTGGCTCTCGCAAGGCGACGTACGCGTGCTGCTCGTTCCGCTCCTGGCGCGAGAGCGAATGGTCGGCGTGCTCCGAATCATGAATCGCGAGCAGATCGAGCTTCACGCCGAGCAGCGCGCCTTTCTGCGCGCGCTCTCGTACTATGCTGCCCTGGGCGTCGAGCGCGTGCGGCTCGTGGCGGTGGCCGAGCGAGCGGAGGCGTTTCGTCAGGCCGACGCGCTCAAGTCGGCGCTGATCGCCACCGTGTCGCACGATCTGCGTACGCCGCTGACGACGATCAAGGCACTCGCCCATCGGCTCGCGGCTGGCGGCGATGCAGATGCACGCTCGATCGAGGAAGAGGCGGACCGGCTGTCGCGCTTCGTCTCGGATCTCCTCGACCTCTCGCACATCGCCGCGAATGCGATGCCGATGCGCACGGAGCTCAATGCAGCGGAGGAGCTCGTGGCCGCAGCCCGACAGCGGCTCGGCGGCGCCCTCGAGCATCGCGATCTCCGCGTGATCGTGGCCGATGGGGCGCCGCTCTTGCTCGGACGTTTCGATCTCGTGCAATCGGTTCGCGTGCTCGTGAACCTGATCGAGAACGCGCTCAAGTACTCGCCGGCCGATACGACGGTCGAGCTCTCGGTTGCGCGACGCGGCGACCGGCTCGCGTTCGAGGTACTCGACCGAGGCCCGGGAGTTCCCGACGGGGAGGACTCGCTCATCTACGAGCCGTTCTATCGACCGGCCGGCACGCGTCCCGATGCAGGCGGCGCCGGACTCGGGCTCGCGATAGCGCGCGGGCTCGCGGAGGCGCAAGGCGGATCGGTGAGCTACGCAGCGCGCTCCGGCGGCGGAAGCGTGTTCACCTTCGAGCTCCCGGCAGCGGACGCGCCGGTGATCGAGGACAGTTCAGCGCGCGTATAGCTCTGCAACACCCGCGAATTTCGTTTTCATGAAATTTTCATCCCTTGGCAGCGTGATTTTCACGCCGCCTTAATGCCTATCGCCGTACCCTCCACACGTGCCCCGCCAGATGGGGCTTTTGATGGAGGAATTCATGTACGACCTGCTCTATATTTGCGGCACCATCGTCTTCTTCACGCTCATGGTCGCTTACATAGCGGGCTGCGCATCGCTCGGCGCGGGCACCGACGCGGACGCGGAGGACGCATGACGATCGAGTCGATCGCCGCTGCGATCATCGCGGCCGCAGTGCTCGTGTACCTCGTGTACTCGTTGCTGCGTCCGGAGCGCTTCTGAGATGACAGCGAATGGCTGGTTTCAGATCGCGCTCTTCTCAGCGCTCGTCCTCGCGCTCACGAAGCCCCTCGGCATCTACATCCTGCGTGTCTTCGACGGCACGGCCGGTTGGCTGCGCCCGATCGAGCGCGTGATCTATAAGGCGAGTGGCGTCGATCCGGCGGAGAATCAGCATTGGACGCGCTACGCCGCGAGCCTGATGTTCTTCAGCCTCGCGTCGATGCTGCTGACGTACGTAGCGCTTCGCCTGCAGCACGTGCTGCCGCTCAATCCGCAGCATCTCGCAGCGGTGACTGACCATCAGTCGTTCGAGACGGCGGCGTCGTTTACGTCGAACACGGACTGGCAATCGTACGCCGGCGAGTCGACGATGTCGTACTTCTCGCAAATGACGCAGCTGGCATTCCACAACTTCGCTTCCGCAGCGGTGGGAATGTGTGGAGCGATCGCACTCGCGCGCGGCATCGCACAGCGCTCAGCCGGGAAGCTCGGCAATTTCTGGGTCGATCTCGTGCGCGGAATGCTCTACCTGCTCCTGCCGCTCTCCATTGTGATGGCGCTCGCGCTCGTGCAGCAGGGCGCAATCCAGAACTTCAGTGCTTACCTCACCGCATCGACCCTCGAGGGTGCGAAGCAGGTAATCGCTATGGGCCCCGTCGCGAGCCAGGAGGCGATCAAGCAGCTCGGCACGAACGGCGGCGGTTTCTTCAACGCGAACTCCTCGCACCCATTCGAGAATCCCACGCCACTCGCGAATCTCTGGCAAATGGTCGCGATCTTCGCGATCCCTGCCGCGCTCACGTACACCTTCGGCCGGATGGTGAAGAACGCGAAGCACGGCTGGGCGCTGTGGGCCGCGATGTTCGTGCTCTTCGCAGTCGGCACGACGGCGGCGTACTGGGCCGAGGCACGCGGAAATCCCATTCATGCCGCTCGGGGCGTCGACGTCGACGAGAGCGCGACCAACTACGGCGGCAACATGGAGGGGAAGGAAGCTCGCTTCGGCATCGCGAGCTCCGCGCTCTTCGCAACCGTCACCACCGATGCGTCGTGCGGCGCGGTCAACTCGATGCACGACTCCTTTACGCCGATCGGCGGGATGGTTCCGCTCGTCAACATCCAGCTCGGTGAGCTGATCTTCGGCGGAGTGGGCTCCGGCCTGTATGGCATGTTGATCATGGTGGTGCTCACCGTCTTCATCGCCGGCCTCATGGTCGGGCGAACACCCGAATACCTCGGCAAGAAGATCCAGGCGCCCGAGGTGCAGATGGCGATGCTCTACGTGCTCGCGCTCCCCGCACTGATTCTCCTCGGCGCCGCGGCGTCCGTGGTGCTTCCGGACGGGCTCAAGGGGCTCAACAACTCGGGGCCGCACGGGCTCTCGGAGGTGCTCTACGCCTTTAGTTCTGCCGCCGGCAACAATGGTAGCGCGTTCGCCGGTCTTACAGGGAGCAGCTACTACTACAACACGCTCGTTGGCATCACGATGCTCTTTGGCCGCTTCGCGCTCGTCGTTCCGATGATCGCGCTGGGCGGCTTCCTCTCTGCGAAGAAGATCGCACCGCCTAGCACGGGGACCTTCCCCGTCACGGGCCCGCTGTTCGTCACGCTGCTCATCGGCGTGATCGTGATCGTCGGCGCACTCACCTTTTTCCCGGCACTCGCACTCGGACCGATTGTCGAGCACCTCTCGATGCTGGCCGGGAGGGTGTTCTAAATGACTTCCAAAAAGCGCCCCCTGTTCGACAAGCCGATCGTCCTCCGCGCCATCCGCGAATCGTTCGGCAAGCTCTCGCCGCGGCACATGGTGCGGAATCCGGTGATGTTCGTAGTGCTGCTCGGCAGTGTGCTCACGACGGTCGTGCTTATCATCGATGCCGTAGCACATCGCGGCGGCAGCGGCTTCACCATTCAGATAGCTATCTGGCTCTGGTTCACCGTTTTATTCGCGAACTTCGCTGAGGCGATGGCCGAAGGGCGCGGCAAGGCACAGGCGGACTCGCTCAGAAAGGCGCGCACCGAGACGCACGCGAAGAAGCTCGAGGATCCCGCGGACCATCTCTCGAGCGAGCTCGTGTCGGGGACATCGCTCCGGAGCGGCGATTTCGTCATCTGCACGCCTGGCGACATCATCCCCGGCGATGGCGAGGTGACCGAAGGCGTAGCGAGCGTGGATGAGTCGGCGATCACCGGCGAGTCCGCGCCGGTGATCCGCGAGGCGGGCGGCGATCGCTCGGCTGTGACCGGAGGGACGAAGGTGCTCTCCGACTTCCTCGTCATCCGCATCACCGCGAATCCCGGCGAGACGTTCATCGATCGAATGATCGCGCTCGTCGAGGGTGCGTCGCGGCAGAAGACGCCGAACGAGATCGCGCTGACGATTCTTCTCTCGGGGCTCACGATCATCTTCCTGCTCGCGGTGGCGACGCTGCAGCCGTTCGCGATCTACTCGGGCGGCTCCGTCGCCCTGCCAGTGCTGGTGGCCCTACTCGTCTGCCTCATCCCCACGACGATAGGCGGCCTGCTCTCGGCCATCGGCATCGCCGGGATGGATCGCATGATACAGCAGAACGTGATCGCGATGAGCGGTCGCGCGGTCGAGGCGGCCGGCGATGTGAATACGCTGCTGCTCGACAAGACGGGCACGATCACTCTCGGCAATCGCCAGGCAGTGGAGTTCGTGCCCGTGGCGGGCGTCACGCTCGAGGAGCTCGCCGATCGCGCGCAGCTCGCCTCGCTCCCGGACGAGACTCCGGAGGGACGCAGCATCGTGGTGCTCGCCAAAACGCAGTTCGGTCTTCGCGGCCGCTCACTCGCGGACGATGGCGGCACGCCGGAGCGTCCGCACGAAATGGAATTCGTGCCGTTCAGCGCGTCGACGCGAATGAGCGGCGTGAACATGGGCGGGCTCCAGCTTCGAAAGGGCGCAGGTGACTCCGTCGCGAAGTGGGTGCGCGAGAACGGCGGATCGATCCCGCCTGAGCTGCAGGGACAGGTCGAGCGCATCGCGAAGATCGGCGGCACGCCTCTGGTGGTCGCCGAGTGCGTCGGTGCGAAGGCGCGCACGCTGGGTGTGGTCTATCTCAAGGATGTCGTGAAGGGCGGAATGCGCGAGCGCTTCGACCGGCTGCGCGCGATGGGAATTCGCACGATCATGATCACCGGTGACAACCCGCTCACTGCGGCGGCGATCGCGCAGGAAGCCGGGGTCGATGACTTCCTGGCCGAGGCGAAGCCGGAGGACAAGATGGCTTTGATTCGCCGGGAGCAGAGTGGCGGAAAGCTCGTGGCGATGACGGGCGACGGCACGAATGACGCGCCTGCGCTCGCGCAGGCCGATGTCGGTGTGTCGATGAACAGCGGCACGCAGGCGGCCAAAGAAGCCGGCAACATGGTGGACCTCGACTCGAATCCGACGAAGCTGATCGAGATCGTGGAGATCGGGAAGCAGCTCCTGATGACGCGTGGCTCGCTCACCACGTTCTCGATCGCGAACGACGTCGCGAAGTATTTCGCGATCATCCCGGCGATGTTCGCGGTCACGTATCCGGCGCTCAACGCGCTCAACGTGATGCGTCTGCACTCGCCGCAGTCGGCGATTCTCGCGAGCGTGATCTTCAATGCGCTCATCATCATTGCGCTGATCCCGCTGGCGCTGCGCGGAGTTCGTTATCGCCCCGCGAGCGCGGCGGTGATTCTGCGGCGCAACCTGCTCATCTACGGCGTTGGTGGGCTCGTGGTACCCTTCGTGGGCATCAAGCTGCTCGACGTCCTTCTGGTTCTCACGAGGCTCGTATGAGTATCATGACCAATATGCTGCGCAAGCAGCTTCGGCCGGCGATCGTGTTGACGATCGTGTTGTGCGTCATCACCGGGGCGCTGTATCCGGCCGTCGTTACCGCGATCGCGCAGTTGGTGTTCCCGCGGCAGGCGAACGGATCGATAATCAAGGCCAATGGTCGAGTGATCGGCAGCTCGCTCATCGGTCAGTCGTTCGCCTCCGCTGAATATTTTCACGGGCGCCCCTCGGCGGCGGGCGCCGGCTATGATGCGACGGCGTCCGGTGGCACGAACAAGGGGCCCACGGATGCGAAGCTCGCGGACACGCTGGTCGCGCAGGCGATCGACAGCGTGGTCAAGCTCGATGGCGGAGTGAAGGGGCAGATTCCATCGGACATGGTGACATCGTCGGGATCGGGGCTCGACCCCGACATCTCCCCGGCGAATGCCGTGCTTCAGGTGGCGCGCGTCGCGCGTGCGCGCGGAGCGCAGGCCGACTCCGTCCGTGCGCTCGTCGACTCGCACACCAGGCCGCGTCAGCTCGGCGTGCTGGGCGATCCGACGGTGAACGTGCTACAGCTCAACCTCGCGCTCGACACGGTATTCCCGCGCGCGAAGGGTGGGGCACAATGAGCGCCAGGATCATGATACTCACGCTGCAGTTGATTGCGGCAATCTCAAGTGTCGCGGCGCCGGCATTGCTCGCTGCACAGGCTGCGGCCCCCGACTCCTCGATCCACGTCGCGTTCGGCGGCTACATCGATGGCTACTTCGCCTACGACTTCGGGCGTCCCCGCAACATCGATCGAGCATTCACCACGCAGGCCGCGCGCCACGACGAGTTCAACATCAATCTCGCGTACATCGATGCGACGCTCACAGGCGCGCGCGTGCGCGGGCGAGTTGCAGCCCAATTCGGCACTTCGGTGCAGGCGAACTACGCGGCCGAGCCGCGGATCGGGAATCTGAGCGGTCCGGATGTGAGCCGGTACATTCAGGAGGCCACGGCGGGCTACAAGGTATCGAGCGCAGTGTGGGTGGATGGCGGAGTCTTCTTCTCTCCCTTCGGCAGCGAGAATTGGATCTCGCGTGACAACTGGACCTACACGCGCTCGCTCATCGCCGACAACTCGCCCTACTACGAGGCCGGCGTGAAGGCGACATGGACGATCAATCCGAAGTGGTCGGCGCAGCTCCACGTCATCAACGGCTGGCAGAACATCTCGGAGACGAACAGCAGCAAGGCAGCGGGCGCGCGCGTCGACTTCGCGCCGCACGATGGCCTCTCGTTCGCGTACGATCTCTTCGTCGGCAACGAGCAGCCGGACTCGATGCCATCGCGCCTCCGCACCTTCAACGAGGTGATTGCGACCGTCGGTGTCACGAGCAAGCTGCAGCTGCGCGGCACGCTCGACGTCGGCACGCAGAAGCACTCCGATGGCGACGGCACTGGTTTCTGGAACGGCTACGCGCTCGTCGCGCGCTACCAGGTCGCGCCGCGCGTCGCACTCGCCGCACGCGTCGAAGGATATTCCGACCCGGATCAGTTCATCGTCACCACCGGCCATCCCTACGGGCTCGAAGCAACCGGCGCATCGCTCGGAATCGACATCGCGCCGATGCCCAGGCTTCTCTGGCGGAGCGAGGTGAAGTTCCTCGGCGCGCACGACCCGCTCTTCCCCGATCAGTCGAGCGATGATGCGCTTTCGAAGCACGACGTCGCAATCGTCACCTCTCTCGCATTCACCTTCTAGGAGGACGAGCTGACCGAGCCCGCCTTCTCAAACAACACGCCGGGCATCGGCGCGGGAGCGGATTCTCTTCAGCTCCCGCGCCAGCGCGCGCGCGGGCGACTCAGCGTGTACATCGGCTCTGCCGCGGGGGTTGGGAAGACGTACAGGATGCTGGCGGAAGCGCACGCGCTCGTGGATCGGAAGATGGATGTGGTGATCGGCTTCGTCGAGACGCATGGGCGCGCCGAGACGGCGGCGCTGGTGAGCGGGCTCGATATCGTGCCGCGCCGGGTGGTGGCGTACCGCGGCGTGCTTCTCGAGGACATGGACGTCGACGCGATCATCGCGCGGCATCCCGGAATTGCGCTGGTCGACGAGCTCGCTCACACCAACGTTCCCGGCTCGAAGCATCACAAGCGCTGGGAGGACGTGCTCGAGCTCCTCGATGCGGGCATCGACGTCGTCACCGCGGTCAACGTCCAGCACCTCGAGTCACTCAACGACGTGGTCGCGAAGACGCTCGGCGTCACCGTACGCGAGACGGTGCCCGATTGGGTCGTCGCACGAGCGGATCGCGTCGTGAATATCGATCTCGCGGCGGAGGACCTGCGCCAGCGACTCATCGACGGGAAGATCTACGGACGCGACAAGATTCCCGCAGCGCTCGCGAACTTCTTTACCGAGGAGAATCTCACCACGCTGCGCGAGCTCGCGCTGCGCGAGGTCGCGAGCTCCGTCGATCGTACGCGCGAGGATATCGTCCGCAGGGCGTCCGGTGTCGCCGCACCGTCGCGCACGGCGGATCGTATCGTCGTCGCTATGGCGAGCGATCCTCCACAAACCGCGAAGCTCCTTCGGAAGGCGAGCCGCATCGCCGGCCGGCTCAACACGGACTGGTACTGCGTATACGTGCAAACGCCCGACGAGCGCGCCGACCGCATCGATGCCACGATCCAGCGCCGCCTCGTCGACAACATTCAGCTCGCACAGTCCATGGGTGCGGATGTCGTGAAGATCGAAAATGCCAACGTCGCCCCGGCGATCTGCAACTTCGCGCGCGAACACGGCGTGTCGCTGCTCATCGTGGGTCAGAGCACGCGCCCCTGGTGGTACCGGATGTTGCGCGGCTCCGTCGTCGATGCACTTCTGCGCAACGACCTGGGACTCGATGTGCTCGTCGTCGCGTTCGGCGATACGCGCGAGGGCAAATAGATGAAAGTCAGTCAACGCCTCTTTCTCGCCGTCATTCCCGCGGTGCTCGGTGTCTTCACCGTCGCTGCGCTCGCGTGGTTCGGGCAGTATGCGCACTCTGCACCCGAGGCGCTGGTCATAGTGGCGATCGTTGCCGCCGTCGGCTCGCTCGTGGTCGCGTGGCGCAACACCCGGTACGTGGCGCAGCGCATCGAGCTGCTCGCGAGTGAGGCACGTCAGAACCGCTCCGCCCACGCCGACGAGCTGGATGACATCGAGCTCGGCGTCCGCGACGCGCGGGCGCTGGCCGAAGAGCGCACTGCGACATACGTACGGCTGCTCGATGAAGTGCTGCGCGTGGTTCCGGCGAAGCTCCAGGAATCGCAGCTGCCACTCCACATCCTGCTCGACAGTCCGTTCGGTGAACTCAACGACAATCAGGAAGAGCTGATCGGCGCCGCCCAAGGCGCCGTCGAGGCCGCGGACATCGAGATTCGCCGCCTTCAGCGCCTTCTCGATCTCGAGCGCGGCGCGGTGCCCTTCGTCATCCAGCCAGTGGGAGTCGCCGAGCTCCTGCGCGCACCACTCGCGATTGCGGCAGCGCGCGCGGACAAGCGCAACGTCGGTCACGAGTGGAGCGTTCCGACGACTATGCCGCGGGTGCTCGTCGACCTCTCGCACGTTCAGGAGGCGATCACGAGTGCGCTCGGTCTGGCCATCGATCAGACGGCGGAGGGTGAGCGCGTCGTCGTGACGGTGCGCGAGTCCGAGGATGAGTCGCGAGTGACCGTGACTATCGCGCACGGCTCACGCGCGCGGGAATTCTCGATCGAGGGGCTGATCGCCGAGCGCACGATCGCGCTGCAGAACGGGTCGATGCGCCACGAAAATAGTTCGACGGTCATCGAGCTACGGGCGGAGCGGCTCAATGCCCGCTCCGCAATACGCTAGAACCAGTGGCCCACGCGGATGAACACCGCTCCTCGGTGCGCGCTGTTGTAGCCGTACTCCAGGCGGATCGGTCCCACCGGCGTGTCGAGCCCGAGTCCCGCGCGCGCGCCTGCGAGCCAGCCGTCGCTCGGCGCGATGTCACCGCCCATAGCCGTCGCACCTGCGGCTAGCTCCAGACGCGCGAGCAGAGGGCCGAGCACCCGATACGTGAGCAGCGTCGACGCGTACGCCTCGCGATTGCCGCGCCTCTCGCCGATGTGCAGCCCGGGGAAACCCTCGTCGCCGCCCAGTGTGTAGGAGAGCTGCGAGGGAAGCCGATCGCCCCAGCCATAGCGCACACGCGGTGTGATGCGCATGTCGCCGAGCGCGAGCGGCCACCTCGCATCAGCCGTGATCCTGCGGAACACCGATGTCCACTCGGCGTTGAGGTCGACCAGCCGAGTTCCCTGGCGGTCCACCTGATACGTTCCGACGGAGAGACCGATCGCGCTCCCGCTCGAGCGGGTCGAATCGTGCCATGCGGCGCCAATGCCACCGGCCTGGTACCACCATCGATTGTGATACTCGTGCTCGTACCCCGCGAGCACGCCGAGCTCGCGCGTCGACATCGATGCGAGCGTTTTGCCATCGAAATCGAAGCGACGGAGGTCCTCGTGCGCGAGATCGACGGAGAGCAGCGGGTTGAACAGCCGTCGATCGAGCAGCTGGTTGCCGCGCAGCAGGAGCTTGAGCTCATCGCGGAAGGTGCCGACGCGCACCACGGCACTTCCCTCCACCGGCATCCCGAGCAGCCGATGATCGCTGTAACCGAGCCAGGCGCGTCCGCCGAGCTCCCGATCGTACGCGAGGCCGAGCCCGCCAGTGCGCGACGGCTGCCGCTGCACGGTGAGGTCGAAGGACACGGAGTCATCGGCGCCGTTTGGATTTAGCCACACCGCGGCGAATCGCTCGGAGCTCGCCAGTCGGCGCAGACGCTCGGCGAGCTCGTTGATGCGTATGGTGTCCGTATGCGCCAAACCGAGGAGACTGCGCAGCTCGGAGAGCGCACCGTCGCTGCGCCCCTGCAGGTGGAAGCCATCGAGATGCCGCGGCAGCGCGCGCGTCACCATCGGCGCCGCGACACAGCCGCTCGAGACGAGCGCCCTGCGCGCCGCGGCGCGTCCGACCTCGATGAGGCGCTCGACGCCGTTGTCGGATATCTCGAAGTCGGCGTAGCCGGTGAGATCGCCGCGCACGAGCGCGTCGCTCTTGCCGAGCGAATCTGCGGGTTGATGGAAGAGGAAGGCGACGAGGTGCGAGACGAGCGTGAGCGGCGCGTCGAGCCCGACCGAGTCCGCAACGCCGGAGGTTGCATCCGAGACGATCACGCGCTTTGCGCCAAGACGGCGTGCAACGCCAACCGGGACGTTGGCGACGAGACCGCCGTCGCCGAGCGTTTGGCCGTTGATCTTCTCAGGCGGGAAGATCAGCGGTATCGAATAGCTCGCGCGCAGCGCGCGCGCGAGATCGCCCGTCCCGATGACGACGAGGCTGCGATCGGCGAGATTCGTCGCGATGGCGCGGAAGGGGATGGGGAGCGAGTCGAAGTTGCCGCGCGCGAGGAGATTTCCTCGCAGCGCGAGATTATTCGTGATCGCATTCGCCTCGGCCGTGCTCGCCGCCGAGCGCTGGAGATTGAAGCCGCGCTCACCCTGCTCCCAGTAGAGGAGCGGCTGCAGGAAGTCGAGCGAGCGCGGCGCGCTCGGCTGAAAGGAGCGGAAGATGTCGGCGAGCGGCAGCGATCGCGCCAGCGAGTCGATCTGCCTGCCGCTATATCCGCTCGCGTAGAGCGCGCCGACGATGGCGCCCATGCTCGTACCGACGATGAGATCGGGGCGGATGCCGAGCGAGTCCATCACCTCGATGACGCCGATGTGGACGATTCCCTTGGCGCCGCCGCCGGAGAGGACGAGCGCGGTTCCCTGCTGCGTGCAGCTCTGCGCCGACGCGCGCGCGGAGCCGAGAAGGGCGCAGAGCGCGGCCGCGATGGCGAGAGCCACGCCGCTCCGACTCGGTGCCCGCACCGTACTACTGCTCGTCTTCGTGCTTGCTCAGCTGAGCGGCGCCTATGGCATCCTGGCCGAACTTTCGACGCACGCTGTCTACCGTGCGCGCGACGGCGCGGTCGCGCTCCGTCTCGAGCGATGCGGTCGCATCGGCGAAGAGCGCGAGCTGCGGCGGCTCGGGGTTCGTCGCGAGCCCCGAGAGGGCCACACCGATGAGTCGCGCGGGGGTGCGGCGGCGCTTGCGCAGCTCGTGCAGCAGCTCGCGCGCCACACCATAGATCACGCGATCCGAAACGACGGCCTCGGTAAGCGTGCGTCCCGCCTGCCGAATCTTGAAGTCCGCATCCTTGATCTTCACGCGTATCGTGCGAGCGGAGAGCAGCTCGGTACGCAGATCCGATGCGACACGCGCCACGAGCGCGAACAGCTCGCGCTCGAGAGTCGTATCATCGGCGACGTCGGTGGAGAATGTCTCCTCGCGACTCATGCTTTTCTGCTCGCCGTGTCCCTCGACCACTCCACTGTCGATGCCGCGAACGCGGTCGTAGAGCCACTGTCCTTCCCGATCGCCGAACCAGCGGATGAGCTCCGGCAACTGGTGCTCGAGCACGTCGTTCACCGTGCGCAGCCCTGCACGCTCGAGTCGCACGACGAACTTTGGCCCGACCATCGGAATTTCGGCGAGCAGAAAACGTTTGAGAAAGGTCGCTTCATCGCCGGGCGCAACGATGTGTACTCCAGTCGCGTTGTTGTCGGGCTTCGGCTTCGCGACTTCCACCGCCATCTTCGCGACGAGCTTGTTCGTGCCGCCGCCGATCGAGACCGACAGCTGCGTCTCGGCGCGCACCGCATCGCGCATACGGTGCGCGGTGCGCTCGAGCGGCTCGTGCTCGTAGAGCTGCTCCGTGCCGCCCATGTCGAGGTACCACTCGTCGATGCTCGCGCCCTCGACGACCGGCGTGAAGCGCTGCAGCACGCGACGGATCTCGGCACTCTTACGCGAGCACGCGCCGCGCGGCACGGGAACGCACATCGCCTGCGGGCAGAGTTTGAGTGCCTGTGCGGTGGGCATGGCCGAGCGCACGCCGAACTTTCTCGTCTCGTAGGAAGCGGAGCACACGACGCCGCGACTCTCCCGCGAGCCTCCGACGATCAGGAGCGGAGACTTCCCCGCACCCTCGGGATCGATGAGGCGCGCGATGGCGACGTAGAACGCGTCGGCGTCGGCGAGGAGGATGCGGCGGGCGGTTGCAGACACGAGTGAAAGATAGCTTGTCGCCGAGCCTACCCCGCCGTAGCGTACGGCGCGAGCGCGTCCGGATACGCGTCCAGAAGCGTCGGCGGCGCCACCACCTTTTCGTGCGCGAGCATCGACTTGAGCTGCAGCGCGTTTACCCCAGCCTTCCCGAGGTTGTGGTTGTTGGTGAGCACGTACACATCCTCGGCGCGAATCGCGATCTGATCGATGCGACCAGCCCACGGCGCGAGCTCGTTGGGCGAATAGAGGTAGTCGTAGCGCTCGCGCACGTTGGCATCTTCGCGGAACCAGTCCGCGTAGTTGCGCCCGTGCACGCGCACGTAGCCCACCGGCGACGTCACTGCCGCACTCGGCTTGATGCTCTTCTTGAACAGCGGCTGGTCGATGTTCACGAATCCGACACCGCGCTCGGCCAGCGATTCGTAAAAGTGCGGCACATTCCACGATTCGTGTCGTATCTCCACGACGAGCGGAAACTCGCCGAACGCGCTGACGATGTCGCCTAGCCAGCTGCGGTTCTCTTCGGTGCGCTTGAACGACCAGGGGAATTGGACGAGCACGGCGCCGAGCTTGCCGGCGGCGTGGAGTGGTTCGAGCGCCATCCGGACGTCGTGCTCGTCTGCGCGCGTCCACGCGCTGTCGCGCTCGTGCGTGAAGCGTTGCCAGAGCTTGATCGCGAAGCGGAAGTCGGGTGCGTGCGCGGTCTTCGCGAGCCAGCCCTCTACCTTCGACACATCGGCCGGCGCGTAGAACGTCGAGTTGACCTCGATGACATCGAAGTATCGGGTCATGTACGTGAGGCGGTCGACGCCGCGCGTCATCGGCTTGGGATAAAGCACGCCGTTCCAGTCGGCATACGCCCAGCCAGCGGTGCCGACGCGGATGCGCCCTCGATGCTCACCCATGATGCCAGTCGCGCGTGCGCAGCTCTACGGTGATGCGCGAGAGAAGCGAAGCGGCCGGCGCGCGGAGCCGTAGATCGAGAGCGAATTCCCCTCGATCTCGAATCGGTTCGCGGCTTCGAGCGCTTCGAAGTACCTGATCTCCTGCAGCGAGACCGCGGTCGCGCACGCCATGCGTGTCGCGCCAACTGCGCCGAAGCGGATCGTTTCGCCGGAGATGTCGACGGTCGCGAAGTAGCGGTTGCACGAGCCGTTGCCCGTCACCTTCCCCGGCGCGCCGAAGTCGAGCGTTACGCGCGCGTCGGCGATCGCGCGATCGCCGTTCAGATCCTCGAGCACCCACGACGATCCTGCGAGCTCGCCCCTGTTCGAGGCGTCGCCGCTGGCACGGCCGCCGCGACCCGCATCCGGATCGACACGCGTGAGCATCAGTGCCACATCCGACGGATTGCCCTGCGTGATGACGGCGCGCGCGATGTCCGTCGTCCAGAGCAATTCGTCGCTGCCCCTGATCACAGCGCGCACGGTGTAGAGATGCTTCTTCTCTATTCTCGCGGCATCGTAGCGCAGCGTGAACGGCTGTGGCACCTGCTTTCCCTCGAACTTCACGGTCGCCTTCGCAATGACCATCGCCGCCTTGTCCTGGATCGTCGCGTCGATCAGCGAGATCTCGGCGATCGCATCCGGCGGAAGCGCGACCCGCTCGCGATACGAGACGGTGCCCGTGAGCGTCGCGTCGCCGGGTACATCGCCCGGCGACGAGCGCGTCTGGTGCGCGCACGAGCTCGAAGCGGCGAAAATGACCCCAATCACGGCCACGCGGGCAGCGAATTTCGTCATCGAGTCGGGCTCCTGGTTGATCCGGCCACTGTTCAGAAGATTACACCGCCGCGACCGGGAGATTCGCGCAAGCGCCCGGCTTGGCCCCCAACCGCGGGCCGCAGTTCTCCGGTGACGCGAAGCGGGGCAGGCGCGTTTACACTTCAGTAAGGCCCGGCGCGCACCACCGTGAACCCGCTCCCGCTCGGAGGCACAGATGAACGAGAAAGAGATGCAGGCGTTGCTCAGGAAGACCGCAGCGAAAGCCGCAGCGAAGAAGATGCCCAATCGCCCGACGTACGACCCCGCGCTCGACGCCACACGCGCCGATCGGCCCGAGGCCTCCGCCGATGCGACGGAGATCTTCCAGGAGATGAAGAAGCGCGACCGCTAGTCGCGCTTCTCTGCTATACCTCGAGCCTGTCCCCTTCCCGCGCAACGACATCGTACAGCGCGGGCATCAGGAAGATCGAGATCAACAGGCGCGAGAATAGTCCGCCGACTATCACGATCGCGAACGGCCGCTGCGAATCCGATCCCACTCCGGTCGACAGCGCTGCGGGCAGGAGCCCGAACGCCGCCACCAGCGCCGTCATCATGATCGGCCGCAG
>JACCWE010000035.1 GCA_013697785.1 Gemmatimonadaceae bacterium | reverse complement strand
CCGGTACAATCCGGGTTGATGGGTTACAGAATATTCCGGGATGATGGGTGACACTCTAGCGTCGGGACAGCCCTTTCACGAGGCGAGCGATGTCCTGGCAGGAGATGTCCCCGATGACCCAGCGACTGCAGTTTATTACCGATCATCAGCGCGGCCTGTACTCCATGGCGGAGCTCTGCGCACGGAATTCCATCAGCCGGAAGACCGGCTACAAGTGGCTCAGTCGGTACGCCACCGAGGGCCCGCCCGGACTCGTCGAGCGCAGTCACGCGCCGCATGTGTGTCCGCATCGCATCGCGGACGAGGTGGTGACGCTCCTCCTCGGCGTGCGCGACACGCATCCGACGTGGGGCCCCAAGAAGCTCGTGCACTATCTCGCCCGACGGCACCGTCAGGTGCGCGTGTGGCCGGCCATCAGCACCGTCGCCGATCTCCTGAAGCGGCGTGGGCTCGTGCCGTCACGCCGCCGCCGTCGCCGACGGCCCGAGCATCCGGGCACGGTGCCCATCTCCACCACGGCGCCGAACGATCTGTGGACCGCCGACTTCAAGGGACAGTTCCTCACGCGGAACGGCCTCTACTGCTATCCGCTCACGATCGCCGACCAGGAGACGCGCTATTTGCTCGCCGTGCATGGGCTGCTCAACACCCGGGTGAAGAGCGCGCTGCCGGTCTTCGAGCGCGCGTTTCGCGAGTACGGCTTGCCGCTCGCGATTCGCACCGACAACGGCGTGCCGTTTGCCAGCACCGGACTGCGCGGGCTGACGCGGCTCAACGTCTGGTGGCTGCGCTTAGGGATTCAGCATCAGCGCATCCGTCCCGCGTCTCCCCAGGAGAACGGCGCGCATGAGCGGATGCATCGGACGCTGAAAAACGAGACCACGCGCCCACCCCAAGCAGATCTCATGCGGCAGCAGCGCCGCTTCAACGCCTTTCGCCGCGAATACAACGAGGAGCGGCCGCATGAAGCGCTCGCGGGCGATCCGCCCGGCGCGCATTACGAGTCGTCACCCCGTCCCTATCCCCGCACACTCCCGCCGCTGGAGTACCCAGGCCACTTCCTCATCAAACACGTCACCAGTGTCGGCACCATTCGCTTCAAATACACCTTGGTGGTGCTTGGCCGTGCGCTGGACGGCCAGCACATCGGACTCGAGGAAACTGACGACGGGATCTGGTCTGTCTATCTGGGTCAAGTGCTCATCGGGAAACTCGATGAGGCCACCATGCAGGTCTACGGTTGATGCACCCACACCCTAAACAGTGTTACCCATCATCCCAGAATAATCTGTCACCTATCATCCCGTTCGCTCACCCGCGCGCCGTAATATCCCGAACAACGTCCCTCAACTTGATGGCCAACGACTCACTGCAGCGTGTTCGGCGTCGCTGCGCAGCTACCGTCGGCTTTACGCAGCGTCGGATACGCGATTCCCAGTTGTGCGAGGTAATTCGGGAATTTCTTCGGGTCGTAGTAGAACTTCTTCATCTCCGGACGATAGCGCGCGAGGATGTCGGTGTTGAGATCCGTCGCCGGACGGTCTTCGGGGCGTATCAGTGGCTCGTACTTCACCGTCTTCGTCTGCACGTTCTTGAAATAGCTCCACGCGGAATCGACCAGCGACGGCGTCATCAGAATGTCGATCATCGTGAGCGCCTGTGCCTTCGCGCCGGCGGTCGCACCCTTGTGCGCGATCGGCGTGGCCATCGCGATCGCGTCCGACCAGTGGTGCCCCGGCAGATTCGGCACGTTCGATGGAAAGAGCAGCACAATCGTCGGCGCGTTCCACGAGATGTCGCCGATGTCGTCCGAGCCGCCGCCCATGTTCAGCGAGTCGGGCACATCGCCAATGAGCGGAGCGATCGCCGTGTCGAGCCCGGTTGAGTCGCCCTTCACTTCCTTCTGAATCGCGCGGGCGAAGCGCTGGTCATCCGCCGTCCACTTCGGAAGGCCAATCAGCTTGATGTTCTCCGTCATGTCCTCGGCGATCGGCTTGCTGAAGTGGCCGGGCCAGGCGGAGCCGAGCACACGCTCCGATGCGAGACGGGTGCCGGTCATCATCGCGGCGCCCTGGGCGACGGAATCGCCGATCGCCCAGAGACCCTTTATCGTCTTGTAGTCGAGCTCGCGGAAGTAGTACCACACCGAGGCCGTGGGCGGGACGACGTTCGGCTGATCGCCGCCATTGCGAATCACGTAGTGCGAGCGCGCCTGCAGGCGAAGATGCTCTCGTCGAAAATTCCACCCCACGTCCATCAACTCCACGGCATCGAGTGCGCTGCGTCCGCGCCACGGCGCGCCGGCGGCATGCGCAGCCTGCCCTTCGAAGTTGTAGAGCACCGAGACGAGACCGCTTCCCTGCGATGCGCCCCATCCGGTTTGCAGATTGCTGCTCACGTGCGAGAAGAGCACGATGTCGACATCCTTGAAGACCCCATCGCGCACCAGATACGCCTTGCTCCCCAACTGCTCCTCAGCCACGCCGGGCCAGATCTTGAGTGTGCCCTTGATGTGGTCGCGCTCCATGATCTTCTTGATCGCCAACGCCGCCGTGATGTTCACCGCCTGACCCGAGTTGTGGCCCTCGCCATGACCCGGCCCGCCGGGAACCAGCGCGAGATGGCACGCAACACCCGGGATCTGTGACGCCTGCGGAATGCCATCGAGGTCGGAGCCGAGCGCGATCACGGGCTTGCCGGAGCCCCACGTTGCCACCCAGGCGGTGGGAATTCCGGCGACGCCTTCGCGTATCGTGAAGCCGTTCGCCTTGAGAACTCCTGTGATGTATTTCGAAGTCTCGAATTCCTGAAAGCCGAGCTCACCGAAGCTGAACACCTGATCGACGAACTGCTGCGTGAATTGCGCGCGGGAGTCGATGTCCTTCATCACCTCGGCCTTGAGCGCGGCGAGCTTCGGGTCGAGTGGAGGCGCCGTGGTGAGCATGGGCGCCGGCTTCTGAGCGGAGAGAGTTACGGCGCAGACGAGCAGCGCAAATAGACAGGACAGGTGACGGGTGAGATGCACGCACTTCTTCTCCGCTCAGGGTGAAGCGGCGAAGATGGAGAGAGCACCCTCCGTCAGCAACCGTACGATCGGATAGTTGGGTGAGACGGGATTGTTTATGTTTGTCGCGTGCCCGACCAACCTCTCGCCAAGGCAACGCGATCGCAGATCCTGCTCGCCTTTGCCGCCATCTACATCATCTGGGGCTCGACGTATCTCGCGATCCTCTTCGCGATCGACACGTTGCCTCCATTTCTCATGCTTGGCACGCGATTCTTCGTGGCCGGCGGCGTGATGTATGTGTGGCTTCGCGCGCGCGGGGCGCCGAAGCCCACCGCCATTCACTGGCGCAGCGCAGCGATTCTCGGAATTCTGATGCCGGTGTTCGGCACGGGTGTCGTCACTTGGTCGGAGCAGCTGGTGCCGAGCGGGATTGCGTCGCTGCTGGTGGCGATCGTGCCGCTCTGGATCGTGCTGCTGCAATGGGTGCGCCCCGGCGGTACGCGGCCGGCTGTGGCGGTGATGGCGGGGGTATTGATCGGCCTCGGCGGACTGTATCTCCTCGTCGATCCGGGGAGCGACAAGCAGCACGGCAATCTCTTCGCCGAGGGAATCGTGCTGCTGGCGGCGCTGTCGTGGGCGATCGGATCGCTCTATTCGAAGAGCGCGCCAATGCCGAAGATGCAGTTCGTCGGGACCGGGATGGAGATGCTCGTCGCCGGGGCGGTGCTGATCGTCGGCGGGTTGGTCACGGGCGAGGCGAGCCACTTCTCGCTCGCCGCGACGAGCGCGAAGTCGTGGCTCGCGCTGCTCTATCTCATCACGTTCGGGTCGATCATCGCGTACACGGCGTACGTGTGGCTGTTGAGCACCGTGGCGCCGACGCTCGTGTCGACGTACGCGTTCGTGAATCCCATCGTCGCGGTACTACTCGGCTGGGCATTCGCGCACGAGCCGCTCAACCTGCGCATGATCCTCGCTGCGGGGATCATCGTAGGTGCGGTGGCACTGATCACGGTGGGGCAGAAGGACGAGTAGCGATCAGAAGCGGCAAGTCGGTGCGTCAGCACCCGCAGTCGACAGTAACACTCGCGTGGCCGATGATCACGCCGTAGACGGCGGTGATGGCGTTAGGGTAGCTGCCATCGGCGTGAATGTCCGGCGAGAAGACCCCGCCGGCATCGATGGTGCCCGCCACATTCAGATGCCGTTGTTGTCCCTACCGACGGCCGTGTACTGCTGTGTGTTCCCGATGTACACGAGTGGATTCGAGGGCGTTACGGTAATCGTCGCGACCGGAAGAACGGTCGTGACGGTCGCGCGCTTGCGACCTGGGAGGCGGTGTTATCGCGGTTGCCGCACGCGGTGAGCATGGCGACGGTGGCCAGGATGACCCGCGCGACGAACGATGACTTCAATAGTGCGGACGACACTCGAGATCCCGTTGTGCGTGACTGCTACGTGCGCCCGGTGGACTCGACTGATAGAAGGGCGCTCAGATGCGTAGTCACGACGCGCCGAGCGGGACAAGAGACACGTTTGTTGGCGAGCTGTAAAGCGCGAGATGAGAAAAGGCGTGCACTCGATACACCGGGCGCGACACGACGCGCTCCGCGCGAATACAGACACCTTTGCGCTTTCCAACGTATAGTCAGTCGCCCGCGGAGAGCTCCGGCGCGTGCCCGCCCGCCGCGGCCGTCTTCCGCCCGAACTTCACCCCGAGCCATTCCTTGAACTCGTCGAGAATCTCGTAGATCGTCGGGATGACGATGAGCGTGAGCAGCGTCGACGTGATCACGCCACCGATCACCGCGCGGCCGAGTGGCGCGCGGAAGTCCGCGCCCTCGCCGTGGCCGATCGCCACCGGGAGCATCCCCGCGATCAGCGCGAGCGTCGTCATGATGATCGGACGCAGACGGATGCGCCCGGCCTCGATGAGCGCGTCGCGCCGCGACATCCCCTTTTCGCGCGCCCATTTCGCGAAGTCGATCAGCAGGATCGCGTTTTTCGCGACGATCCCCATGAGCAGCATCACGCCTATCAGGCTCATGATGTTGAGATCGTCGCCGGTCACGAGTAGCGCGAGCACCACACCGATTAGCGACAGCGGCAGCGAGATCAGAATCGCGAGTGGATCGAGAAAGGATCCGAACTGCATCACGAGAATCAGATACATCAACAGGATCGCGATGCCGAGCGCGGTGAAGATCTTCGTGAAGATCTCGTTCTGATCTTTCGCTTCCCCCCCTTGCGTGATCCGGTAGCCGGGGGGCAGGTGCAGCGTCGACAGCTGCTTCTTGATGGCGTTCGTCACTTCGCTGAGCGGGCGCCCCTGCACGTTCGCCTCCACCGCAACGACAGGCTCGCGATCCAGGTGGTTGATCTGCGCCGGCCCAACGGTCTGCTGAATGCTCGCGATCTGTCCGAGCGGAAGCGTCGTCGGACGTCCCTGCGCGTCCATCACGACGAGCGGCAGCCCCTGCAAGTCCGAAAGATTTTCCCGCGCCTCCTTCGTGAGCCGCACGGTGACATCGCGCGTCTCGCCGCTCGGGTCCGTCCAGTCCCCCGCCTTGAGCCCTGCGAACGCAGGACGCAGCGACTGGGCAACCGCGCCGACGGTGATGCCGAGCGAGCCGGCCAGGGGTCGATTGAGCTGCACGTCGAGCTCGGGCTTCTCGCCACGCGTGGAGAGTCCGACATCCACCGCGCCCGGCACCTTCGCCACCGACACGATCGCCTGCTCCGCGAGCCGCGTCAGCACTACCGGGTCGGGCCCACGCATCTCCACCTGCACGGACTTCCGCGCGCCACCGAAGCCGCTCGTGAACACCGACACCGTCACGCCGGCAACGTGCGAAAACTCGCGCCGGAATTCCGCGCCGAGCGCATCCTGGCTGATGTGGCGCTTTGCCTTGGGCGTCAGACGCACATATACGAGCGCCTGATCGACCCCCGGAGCGCGAAAAGGTATCGCGCCGCCTATCGACGTGTATGTGTATGCGACTTCCGCGTGCTTCCGCGCCAGCTCCGCAACAGCTTCCGTGCGCAGCCGCGTGTATTCGAGATTGCTCCCGCCCGGCGCCTCGATGATGAGGCTGATCTCACTGCGATCGCTCACCGGCACGAAGCCCGCGCCGCCGATCGTCCCCTGCAGCACGCCCGCCAGCACGAACGATCCCAGCGCGAGCAGCGAAACCGCGAGCCGGTGATCGAGCGCCCACGCGATGATCAGCTTGTAGTTGTCGGCCTGCTTGTCGAACCACACGTTGAAGCGCGCGAGCGCACGGCCGATCGCGCCTCGCTTGATCTCACCGCCATGCTCGACCTCCGGGTCGGGCCAGTACGCCGAGAGCATCGGATCGAGCGAGAACGACACGAAGAGGGACACGAGCACCGAGCATGCGATCGTGAGCGCGAACGGCTTGAACCACTGCCCCGCCTGCCCATACATGAACGCGACCGGCAAAAATACGGCGACGATAGAAAACGTCGTCGCCGTAACGGCGAGCCCGATTTCATCCGTGCCCGTGTGCGACGCCGTGACGTGGTCTTCGCCGAGCTCGATGTGTCGCACGATGTTCTCTCGCACGACGATCGCGTCGTCGATCAGAATGCCGATCGCCAGCGAAAGCCCCAGCAGCGACATCGTGTTGAGCGTGAAGCCAAACGCCCACACCGCGACGAATGACGCGATCACCGACACCGGTAGCGCGAGGCCGGTGATCACGGTCGACCGCCACGAATTCAGGAACAGGAACACCACGAGTACCGTCAGCAGTGCGCCCTCGACCAGCGCCTCTTCGACGTTCCGCACCGCATGGCTCACCCGCTCCCCCGCATTCTGCACCTCGGCGAACTTCACATCGGGGGGGAGCGTCTTCTGCAGCTCGTCCACCTTTGCCTGCACCGCGGTCGCGACCTGCGTCGTGCTGTAGCCCTTTGACTTCAGAATCTCGATGCCGACCGCCTGCTTGCCGTTGAAGAGCGCCATCGAGCGCGGCTCCTCGGTTCCGTCGTAGACGTTCGCAACCTGGTTGAGTCTGATGAGCTGCCCGCCGCGATTGGCGACGACGAGATTCCCGAAGTCCGCCGCGTTCTGGAGGCGTCCACTCAATCGGATCAGCTTCTCGTCGAGCTTCCCGTTGAGCCATCCCACCGGCGACGCGAGGTTCTGTGACTGGAGCGCGGCGACGACCTGTGCGACGCCCACGCCCGACGACTGCAGATCGGAGGGGCGCAGTTCCACCACCATGTTACGCTTTACTTCTCCGACGACGTTCACCTGCGCGACGCCGGCGATCGAGCGCAGATCGCTCGCGAGCCCGGGATCCGCTATTCGCGTGAGCACAGGCGCCGACGTCGTCGGCGACGTGAGCACGAGCGTGAACACCGGTGCCTCCGACGGATCGAAGCGCGTCAGGATCGGCTCCTTCATCTCCGGCGGCAGATCCTCGCGCTTCGTCGAGATGGCATCGCGCACATCCTGCGATGCCTGCTGGATCGGCTTGTCGAAATCGAAGAAGAGCGTGCATTGGGCTAATCCATCGATCGAGAAGCAGGTCGACTGATCACCATCGAGCCCGCTGATTCCCCAGATCGCATCTTCGACCGGCTTCACGATCTCCCGCTCGACCTCCGCCGGCGATGCGCCGGGATAGGCGATCGTCAGTCCGACGATCGGCGCCTGGATGTCCGGGAACTCATCGGTGTGCAGATTGAGGAGTGCCGCACATCCGAAGGCCACGAGCGCGACCATCGCCGTGACGGTGATGATCGGCCGCTTGATCGCAAAGTCGGAGATGAACATGTGCTGCTCCTGCCCGCCTCCCGGCGGTTAGCGGGTGCCCGTCGGCCTGTCGCCGGCGGCAGTGATGCGAACCTTCGTTCCCGGCGCCAGCCCTTGAGCGGCGCTGGCGAGTAGCGTATCGCCCGGCGTCACACCGGCGCTGATCTCGACCCGCTCGGTCGCGTTGTCGCGGATGCCCAGCTGCACCGGCACACTCTCCACCACCCCGCCCTTGATGCGCAGAACGAGCGGCGAGACGCCGCGCTCGTCCACCGCGGCCACGGGCACCATGATCCCCTGCCGGCTCTCCGTCGCCACGCGCCCATCCGCGAACAGTCCACCAACGAGCGTGCTCTTTTCGTTGGGGATCGTCACATACACTCGCACCTGGCGCGTCGCGGGATCCGCAGTGGGGTTGATGCGATCGATCTTTCCCGTGAACGTCTGCGATCCGTAGCCGTTCACCGTGAACAGCACCGGCGTCCCGATCTTGAGCGACGAAAGCTGCTCCGCCGGCACCGATCCCTCGAGCCGCATGCTCGCCGGGTTTACGACCGTCACGATCGCAGTACCTGGCGCCACCACATCGCCCGCGTTCACCGGACGCTCGCTCACGAGCCCATCGAACGGCGCGCGGAAGCTCGACTTGTCGAGCTGCTGCTGCGCCGACGTGAGCCGCGACTGTGCGTCCGCCATCCCCGCCTGCGCCGACGCGAGCATACGCTGCGCGGCCTCGACATCGCGCGGCGCCACTGCGCCCGCCGTCTCGAGCCGCTGCTCGCGCTCCGCATCGCGCGTCGCATTGTCGAGCGTGAGCTTCGCCGAGCGCTGGGCCGACTGCGAGGAGAGCATTGCCTCGCGCAGCGATGTGTCGTCGATGCGCGCGAGTGTCTGCCCGCGCTTCACGCTCTGCCCCTGCTCGACGTATGTCTGCACGACCGACCCCGATATTTCCGAGCGCAGCGTCGCGGACTGCTGAGGCGTCATGGTTCCCGAGATCGCCGGGCCCGTGTGAATCAGCCCGCTCGTCGAGACGACGATTCCCTCCTTCCCGACGCTCGCCACATCAATCGCAGCTCCTGTGACCTTGGGATGCGCCTTCTTGTACTGCTGCCAGATGATGCCAAGCGATATCAGCACAACGACGACGCCAAGCCACAACTTCCACGACGCCCACATGCTGCGCGACTTCGCGTACGGTGCCGTCATGGCGTCCCCGGATTCTGACTCGGCGCGCCTGCCGGAAGGTTCGGCGCGCCGTTCCGGCCCGCCGAAGTGGTCGCCGACTGCGTGCCGAGCGGCACCGTCAACGATGACTGCAGCGCGCCGGGTTGCGTCTGCGGTTGCGCCGCCTGTGCCGACGTTCCCGTCAGCGGCAGATCGCGGAGCAGCGCGAGCCGCATGCGCGCCACCTGTAGATCGCGCGCGGCCGTCGCGCGATTGGCTTCCGCCTGTTGCAGCTGGATCTGCGAATCGTTGAGCTCCGTCTGCGTCGAGATCCCTTCCTTGTAGCGCACCGTCGCGATCTGATACGCTCGCGACGCCTGCTGCGCGGTGCCGCGGCTCGCGTCCATCTGCGCCTGAGCGGATCGCAGCTTGTTCAGCGCATTCAGCGCGTCGAGCTCCGCGAACTCGCGCGTCTGCTGCAGCTGCGCGCGCGCCGTCTGCAACCCCGCGCTCGCGATCTGCTCATCGCCATGGATGTTGCCGCCCGTGAAGATCGGGAGCGTGAGCGAACCGCCGATCGTCCAGTTCGAGCGGAAGTCGGACCACGACGGAAAAACCCCGGACGGATATGCGACGCGTCCAAATGCCGAAGCGAGCGCGAGCGACGGAATCCGCTCCGCGCGCGCGACGGTCACGGCGCTCTTCTGCGCGGTCACATTCTCGGATGCCTGACGCACCGGCGCCCGACTCTCGGCCGCAGTGTCCGGCGCTTGGGTCAGCAGTGTCGCCACCGCCCCCGTGGGCGCGACGGTCGAATCATCGAGCGATGTCGTGAGAGACACGGAATCACTGAGCGGAAGATGCAGCAGCTGTTTGAGTCGCACGTACGCGATGTCGCGGTCGGCGCGACGCTGGATCAGCACCGGCACCTGATTGTCGCGCGTCACCTGCGCGCGCAGGAGATCGAACTCCGCGGCATTGCCGACCTGGCGGCCCAGCTTCGTCTGCGCGAGCGTCGTGTCGGCCTGGGAGAGTGTCGCCTCCGCGATGTGCACGAGCTGGTCCGTCAGTTGCGCATCATAGTAGGCCTGCGTGACATCGAGCGTGAGCTGCGCCTTCGCGGCCGTGAGCCCGATCGCCGCGCTCCGCTTCCCCGCATTCGCTGCCCGGTACTGCGCCGTCACGCGTCCGCCCGTGTACACATTCTGCTGAAGCGAAAGCCCGAGATTCCACTGGTTCGCCGCGCCGAAGCCGAGGTTCTGCAGCGAGCCGAACGGATTGCTTCCAGCGCCGCAGCCGAGCGCGGACTCGAGGAGCGTGAGCCGCGCATCGGTGGTTGCGTCGGGATCCGGCGCGAAGGAGCTGCACGCCGGCGGGCCGCCGCTGTCGCTGCCGACGTTCAGCCCCTGGAACTGCGATTTGAGCGTGCGTGTGTACCCCGCGCTTCCATAGATCTGCGGGAGGAACTGGCTGAACGCCTTGCTGCGCTGCCCCTCTGCGCGCGTCACTCCCGCCCGCGCGATCGCGAGTTCCGGACTCTTCGCTTCGGCGCTGTGGAGCGCATCGTCGAGCGAGAGTTGTCTGACCTGCGGCGCTGCAGCAGAATCGGCGCGCTGCGCCATGGCCCGCGGCGCAATCGCGAGCGAGGCCGCGACGACGGCTGCGAAGAAGAGTGAGTGGCTGCAGTTGGTGATCACCGAAGCAAACTAATCTGCAGGTAGTGAGGGTGGGATACAAACGATCCGCGATGCTCGCCGAACGCATCGCGGATCGAGAGAGGTGCGACGTGCAGCTTTTGCTTCGCGCTAGTAGGAGCTCGAGCTGCCTGCGCCGACGGCTTCATCCGACTCTTGGTCCTCGGAATCGGCAGCCGACCTGCTGCTCTTCGCGGACTTCTTCGATGCCTTCTTCGCACGCGAGCGCGATGCAGGCTTCTCATCCTCGTCTTCCTCGGGGTTCTCGGCCTCGATGTTGATCTCGCTGACCGCCAGATCGGTGAGAAGCTTATCGGTCAGCTCCTCCTCATCAAGCGTCTCCTGCAGCAGATCCGCATGACCGTCTTCGCCGAGCTGACGTGCCCAGGTGCGCACGCATCCGTAGCCCGCCATTTCGTAGTGCTCGACGTGCTGCGCGGCGGCAATCAGCCCCGCATCGAGCACCTCGGCCTCCGGCTTCTCCTTGATCAGCTCGGAGCCTTCCTTGAGAAGGCCTTCCATGCCGACGCACTTCTTGCCGCGCGGGCTCTCGTCGAGCTCCTTGCAGATGCGCTCGAGGCGCTTGATGTGGCGCTCGGTCTGCTTGAGGTGCGTATTGAACGCCTTCTTTAGCTTCGGGCTCGTCGCGGCCTTGATCATCTTCGGCAGCGCCTTCGTGATCTGGGTCTCGGCGCTCCAGAGATCCTTGAGCTCGTCAACATAAAGCTCCTTCAGCGATTCCATCTCCATTCTGCCATCTCCTCGGCGTGGCCGTATTGCGGCCGTTCTGGTATTGGCTAGCCGCGCGTTTCGTGCGCGCGGCGAGAGCTATCGGCGACGAGATAGGCAAGGCACGTACCGAATCAAACACACGTCTTCCAGCGTACCGAGCTATACTGTTCGAGCCGGATGCGACGATGGCGCGAAAGCCATCTTCGCGCCATTCACGGATTCACTAGCGGTGGCGAGATCAGCCGCGGTTTTTCAGATCGTTGAAATAGCCCCACGTAAACCCAATGATCGGGATGGTGAAGAAGAACCACCACGTCATCGCTCCGTACAGCGGCATCCCCGGAAATTTCTCGGAATACGAGAGCTTGGTGCCGTTGTAAGTCACCCACAGAAATGCGAACAGCACGATCGAAAAGATCCAGCCGCCCACGAGCACCACTGTCTGCGTTCGCCTCGACATCACGCTCCTCGCATTGGATTTCGCGGGCGCCCTCGCGGCACCCCTTCGCCATCCTCAAGATAGCTTTGCGCGCCTCCCAGTCGCAAACCGGATCGTTTATTTGCTCCTGAGCGTGCCCCCAACCCCCTCCTGATGCCGACTCTCCTTTCGCTCGTATTCATCCTCTCCGGCGCAGCGGGGCTGATCTACGAGTCGATCTGGACCAGATATCTCGGACTATTCGTCGGACACGGGGCCTACGCCCAGATCATCGTCCTCACGATCTTCCTCGGCGGCATGTCGATCGGCGCCTTCGTCGTGGGCCGTCTGTCGGAGAAGCTGCGCGACCCGCTCGCCACCTACGCGTTCATCGAGCTCGCGATCGGCATCATCGGCTTCCTCTTCCACGACATATTCGTCGCGGTCACCAACGGCGCCTACGACCACATCTTCCCGTCGCTCGCCGGCTCGCCGCACATTGTGGTCATCGTCAAGTGGACGATCGCCGGGCTGCTCATCCTCCCGCAATCGATCCTGCTCGGCGCGACATTCCCGCTCATGAGCGCGGGAGTGCTGCGCATCGTCCCCCGGCATCCGGGAAAGGTTCTCGCCGAGCTGTACTTCGCCAATAGCCTCGGCGGCGCTGCCGGTGTGCTGCTGGCCGGTTTTTGGCTCCTCGAGCTCGGCGGGCTGCCGCTCACGCTCGCCGCTGCGGCGGCGGTGAACTTCGTCGTCTTCCTCATCGCGCTGGGCGCCGCACGCGTCGGCTCGCGAGAGGTGCCCGAGACTCCAGCTGCCTCGGCAACGGAAACGCCACCCCCGGGAGACACGCCCGCCGCCGCGGAGCGGCTCTCCGATGGCCTCGCACGGCTTCTGCTCATCGTCGCGTTCGGGACTGCCATCGCCTCGTTCATCTACGAGATCTCGTGGATCCGCATGCTCTCGCTGCTCCTCGGCAGCGCCACGCACTCATTCGAGCTGATGCTCTCCGCATTCATCCTCGGCCTTGCGCTGGGTGCGCGCTGGATGCGCTCGCGCGCGGATCGATTCGCCGATCCCGTACGCGCGCTCGGCATCGTGCAGTGCGCGATGGGGATCGCGGCGCTCGCGACGATACCGCTCTATCTCGCCGGCTTCGGCTGGGCCGCGTCGTTCATCAGCGCGCTCAAGATCACCGACGAGGGCTACGATCTCTTCACCTTTGCGCGCTACGTCGCGTGCCTCGCGGTAATGCTCCCCTCCACGTTCTGCGCGGGAATGACGATTCCACTCATTACGCGGATGCTCATGCGTCGCGGCGACGGCGAGCGCGCGATCGGCATCGTCTACGCGTCCAACACCCTCGGCTCGATCGTCGGCGTAGTGCTCGCGGGGCTCGTGCTGCTCCCGCTGGTTGGGCTCAAGCTCCTGCTCGTAGGCGGCGCGCTCGTCGACATGGCGCTGGGCTTCCAGCTCCTCCGCGTCGCCGGCGCGGGATCGCAGAAGGGGGTGCGACTCGCCACTCGAGCAGCGTTCGTGATGATCATCGCGGCGATCGCGTCCATCGCATTCAACCACTTCGATCAGGTGGTTCTCTCGAGTGGCGTCTATCGCTACGGAAGCCTGCCGGATCCGCGCGGTCGCCATATCGACTTCTATCGCGATGGCCGCACCGCCACCGTCGCCGTCGGCCATACCGATCCCGAGGGATTCACCTGGATCGCAACGAACGGAAAGCCCGACGCGTCCGTCGACCGCGCGTGGTTCTCGCCGCGCGACACGTCGAAGCGGCGCGTGCTCAACGGCGACATCTCCACGCAGGTGCTCATCCCCGTCGTCACGCTCGCGCACAATCCCGATGCGCGGCTCGCTGCCGTGATCGGCGAGGGCTCGGGGATGACATCACACTTTCTCCTCGCCAGCCCGAAGCTCGAGCAGGTGGTGACCATCGAGATCGAGCCGCAGATGATCGCCGGCTCGCGTCTGTTCTATCCCGCCAACCGCCGCGTCTTCGATGACAAGCGGTCGCGCTTCGTCGTCGACGATGCGAAGTCGTTCTTCGCCACCGATGCGCGCAAGTACGACGTCATCATCTCCGAGCCGAGCAATCCGTGGGTGAGCGGAGTGTCGGGGCTGTTCACCGATGAGTTCTACCATCGCCTGCGCGGCTATCTCACGCCGAAGGGCGTCTTCGGCCAGTGGCTGCACCTCTACGAGATCGACGACGGCCTCGTGCTGAGCGTGTTGTCGGCCATCCACAAGAACTTCGGGTCGTATTCGGTGTATCTCACCTCGAACGACGACATACTGATAGTCGCCTCGAATCAGGCCGAGCTCCCCGCGCCCGACTGGAGCGTGCTCGCGCAGCCAGGGATCGCCGCCGATCTCGGTGGCGTCGTCCCGTTCACGACGCAGTCGCTGGCAGCGACGCGCCTCATCGATCGGCATCAGCTCGCGCCGCTGCTCGATCATTACGGCAGTCCGAATTCGGATTACCGACCCGTGCTCGATCTCGGCGCCGAGCGCACACGCTTCGAGCGGTTGACTGCGACGGGATTTGGGACGCTGCGCGTGGAGCGATTCGACGTGCTCGCCGCGATGTTCGGCAGACGACGCCCCTTCGACGACGCGGCTCGCACGACGATCCCCGAGATCTGGCAGCTGCACGCGCTCACGGTCGGCGCTGCGCTGCGCAATCCGTCGCTCGAGATCGAAAACGACACGGCCGGCGGACGTGATGCAGGCGATGCGCGCGAGCGACTGTGGGAGCTGAACGCCGGGCTCGCGGCCGGCGCGCCGCCACCCGACTGGAAGCGGTGGACGAACTCCGCGCTCGAGGTCGAGCGCTTCATTCACGCGGGCACGGCGGGGGTCGCGTGGGAGCCGTTCTACTCGTCGCTCGCCACGTACATGACGCGTGCGCACGCACCGCTTCGAGCACGTCAATCGATCGACTTTCGCCACGCGCTCGCGCTCTGGGACTTCAAAAGGGCATCGGTGCTTGCAGACTCACTCGCCGGCGCGGCTCTCGTGGGCGAGAGCTGGGCGCAGGTAGACGAGATTCGCGAGGGCGGCGTCGTCGCCAAGCTCAAGCTCGAAGACGCGATCGGCGCGCGCAAGCTATGGGTCGGCCTCTCACGCGTAGCGACGCGCAAGTCGGACTCACTGCGGTCGCTACTCCTCGCCTCCTACCTCATCGAAGCGGACAGAAAAACGGCGCGCCCGTGAGGACGCGCCGTTTATCTATCCAGGATACTGCCGAGGAGCGTTAGCTCTTGAGCGAGTTGTCCTTGATCGCCTTCGCCTGCGTGAGGTGATCCTGCACTTTCGCAATCGACGCGTCGACGGCCGATTTCAGCTCCGGAGACTTCGCCGACTTGGACGCATCGTTGAGCCCGTCGAGAACCTTCTGGTGCCCGTCGACCTGCTTGTCCATGTACGCTTCATCGAAATCCTTGCCGGTCTTCTTGCCCTGAAGGTCCTTCAGGTCATTGTTGCCGTCCTTCGCGAGGTCGGAGACATCGCTCTTCGACGTGTCGGGCGTGATCGCGAGCTTGTTCGCGAGCGCGGTGCCGTCGGCCAGCATCTTCGTGTGATCGGCGATCAACATTGCAGCGAACTTCTTGACCGCGGGGTTAGTCGCCTTGTGCTGCGCGAGCTTGGCTTCTGCGATTTCGCCCGAGTTCGCGGTCTTCGCGAACGCCAGGATCTGCGCGTCGGTCCAGTCATTCTTCGGCGCGGCTACGGCGCCGGCCGATGCGGTCGTGTCCGCCATCGCCGGCGTGACCGTCGAGTCGGAAACTGCAACATCACCCTTCTTCTGGCAGGCGCCGAGGACCGTGCAAGCGGCAACGGTCGAGGCCATGGCAAAACGTGATAGCGAGCGGTTCATTTATTCCTCCGTATAGTCTGTGGCCGAGGCAACGCCCGGGCTCGGCAACCAGACTTTGCAAGAGACGTGCTCTTTCAGCGCTCGGTGGACATTCTTTTGCTTCGGGGGTATTCAGTGGGTCGAAGCCACGATTTCTTGCCACGCACAGAACGGTAACTCATCAGCACTTAGGAGCTTTCATGCACCTGCACATTGCTCGCCGCGCCTTGATGGTCATACTCGGCAGCGCGATTGTGACCTCGATCGCTATGGCGCAGGGGTCCGCTGCTTACGCGCTAGGAAAGCTGCGCTATCACGTCACGACGGTGAGCACGCGAGCTCAACCGCTGGGCGGCGGTCGGGCGCCGTTCGACTACTCGACGACGACGAATCAGTGGATCGCGCTCGAGGTTGCGCCGCAATCGGGAGACACGCTCAAGATCTCGATGACCGTCGATTCGATCAGAATTTCCTCCACGCTCGATGCGCCGCCGCCGGATATCGCGGTGTTGCAGGGCGCGAAGTTCGCGGGGACGATGTCGCCGCGCGGGCACGTCTACATGCTGGCGCCGGCGGCGCGCACTACGGATGGGAGGCTCGTTGCGACGGCGACTGCGCTGAAGCGATTTTTGCCGCTGCTCCCTCCGCGCTCGCTCGCGACGGGGACCAGCTGGGCGGACACCGTGGTCGAGCATCCGAGCGTGGGCACGATCAAGATCACCTCGAGCTCCGTCACGACGTACAAGGTCGCCGGCGACACGACGCTGAGCGGGCAGCGCGCATGGCGCATCGATCGCTACACGACGATCGCGCAGCTCGGCAAGGGCACCGAGGGCGGGCAGCCGCTCGAGATCACTAGCAGCGGCAGCGTCACCGGAATGCAGTACTTCTCCGACAAGGGGGTACTGCTCGGCGGCACATCGACGCAGCGCACCGATCTCCAGGAAAAGATGAACGAGTCGGAAGGCGCGCCGATTCAGCAGACCTTCAAGTCGACGGTCGAGCTTCTCCCTTCCGGTAGATAGCCTGCGCTGATGTATCGAAGCATTGGATGGACCGCGCTCGTCGCGATATGTGGTTTCGCGGGGGCGCATGAGCTTCGCGCGCAGACCGTGCGCTATGGCGTCATGGGGGACTCGGTGACGGCGCAGCTCCGAGCCGCATGGACCGACGACTCGACGCAGTCCGAGCGCGCGTACTGTGTGCAACGCGCGCGAGTAACGTCGCGCCCCTCGCTCGGCGGCGGGTCCGATTCGATCTACCGGGTGCTCGCCGTCAAGCCGGCGGCGACCACCGATCAGGATCCGAATCACGTCACTTTCGCCTGCGCGCACGGCACGCCGCAGCTGCATACCCACACGCCGGCCACCTGTCTCACCGATGACGCCGGGTCCTGCCGCGCCGATGGTCCACTGGCGTATAGCTGCCAGCCGAGTCGTTCGGATTACGAGGTGCTGCTGGACCGCGGAGACCAGTACGCGATCATCCAGTGCGACCGCCGGGCGTTCCGGTTCTACTATCCGAGCGAGTACATAGTGCCCCCGCAGAAACCCATTACGAACGCCACGGCGCCCTGAACGTCAAACATCTGTCGGCGCGGCGCTTTGGTGGATCGCTGATTGCGTTAAAGAGGGCAGGTCCCTCTCAGCAGCGCAGGCGTGTGTGTCGTATACGAATCCGAGCACCATTCTGGTTATCGCGAAAGAGCCGTTGATCCAGACGCTCATGTGCTCCCTCGTGGATCTGTCGGGGCACAAGGCCACGCAGCCTCGCAGCGATGAGTGCGTGCCGGCGGCCATCGCGCGTGTACGTCCGGATCTGCTCCTGCTCGATTGCGAGCATGACTGCGCGTGCGAGCAGGAAGCCTACGACGCGGCTGCGACGATTGGAGCCGAGGTGCTCCTCTTCACCCCCGCGCGCACGAATGCGGAAGTGGCGGATTTCGCGAGGGGACGCGGGCTTCGCTCGATGGCTCTCCCCATTCGCCTGCACGAATTTTCCGAGACATTGCACACGTCGTTGCGCGCCTGATTTCGTTTTGCGCCAGGCAGGATCTCCGGCGAATACAGGGATAAACGCAAAAACGGGGAGAGCATTTCTGCTCTCCCCGTTCTTACTTTCACTACGTCGGTGTTACGGCGTCTTCGCGGCGCGAGCGCTGTCAGCGGCCTGCGTCTGCTTCGTCGACGGAATGCCCATGCGGACACTGTCGATCGGCGAAACGGAGAGGTTGCTGCGTGGAACGCGAACCGTGTCGACCGGCGTCGCCGACGAATCCATCTTCATCCCGGACATGCTGGACGAATCGGTCGACATGGTCGACGTCGACGTAGACATCGCGCTGTCGCCCTGCTGGCTGTGCGTCGGCGTTGGAGCAGCCGCGCCCGTGCCGTACTGGTTCGTGGAATCGGTGGTCGCCGTAGTCGTGGTGCTGGTCGTCGGGGCTGGCGTCGGCTCGGCGGCTGGCGTCGGCTGGGCGGCAGGCGCCGGCTCGGCGGCAGGCGCCGGCATCGACTCGGCCGCAGGCGCTGGCGCCTGCATCGGCTCGGCGGCAGGTGCCGGCGTGGTCGTCACGTCGCCGTTGGTGGCGGACGTCGACGTCGTGTTGTGCGAGCCATCCTTAGAGACTCGGATATGCGTTCTCGACTGGCCAAACACCACGGCCGGCGAGAGGGCGATCGCCGCGATCGCGATAAGTTTGATCTTCATGAGCTCCCCCTGGAGTGCAATATTATGGACCCGGCCTACAGTGTTCGGCCTAAGTGGCGGCTACAGAAGCAAGGTGTGGACCGCTGCATAGCCACTGTGCATTGTGCATGCCGGGCCGAGCCGGACCTGGATCACATTAACGACTGTGGAGAATCGAATGTCCGACCGCACCTCCCCACGTAGACAATTTCTCGGAGCAGTGGCCGTCGCAGCTGGCGCTACCATACTGGCGCCCATCCTTGGCGACAACGAAGTCCGTGCGTCCGAGACACCGGACGGGTCGTGGGATTTCGCGTGGCTCGAGCAGATGAAGGGCAAGCATCGCCAACTCTTCGACGTCGTACGAAAGATCGAGGACATCCCCGGTCCACTGCACAAGGTCGTCACCTATCTCGATGCGTGGCGGGATGTCTTTCACCTCGAGCATCCGCATGTGAGCACAGTGGTTGGGATTTCCGGCGGCGGCTTTCCGATCAACGTCGGCGACGCCATCTGGGCGAAGTACAAGATCGCCGAAAAATGGCAGATCTCGGATGGCCCGGAGAAGCGTCCGGACCACAATGTCTTTCTCGATGCACCCGCAACTGATGCGAAACGTGCCTCCGTGAGAGGACTTCAGGCGCGCGGAACGACCTTCACGCAGTGCAACGTCGCGCTCACGGCGATCGCGAAAGAATTCGCACTCGCGACGCACGACACCTTCGACAAGGTGTACGCGGAGCTCGTGGCAGGGCTCAACCCCGGCGTGAAGCTGATGCCGGCGAACACGATGCTGATCGGGCTCGCCCAGGAGCACGGATGCGCGTATGAGTCGGTCTGAGCGCGGTCGCCGGGAATAGGCGATGCTTGGCGTTCCACTTCTCCAACGATCGGACGTCGTCGCGCAGTGCGATGCGTGCGGCGCGATGTTTGATCCGGGTGCGGGCGGCTACTGTCAGGTCTGCAGCCGTCTCCTCTGCGAGCGCCACTACCATGGCTCGCGGTGGGATAAGCTCTGGCGCGTGTTGACAGGTCGCACGATATGCCGCACCTGCGCACGACACGCGCCCGCGAGCCACGGCGGCTAGGGCGGCTAGGGCGGCGACGAGTCTCGCGCGGCGCTGAACGGCGCGAGCTTTTTCCGATTCTCCTGAATCGTGTGCACGTAGGCCAGCGTCTCCTTGTAGCGCCAGCGCGGGACCGTCGGCGCGACGCTCTCGATGTTCGGCCAGGTGCGCTCGTTGAGCTTCGACGCCCTCGCCACGCTCTGCGCGCGGAAGATGGTCACCTCGCCCGCATTGTAGCCGCCGAACATGAATCGCCAGCGATCGTCGTCGGGAACGCTGTCCTTCCACAGCTGCCACATGTCGCGGTCGTGCATGATCCCCGCGGCGATGTTCCACTGCGGGTCGTCTATAGCCGTCATCTCGGGACGGTGCGACCTGATCGCCTGATACGTAGACGGCATGAGCTGCATGATCCCGCGCGCGCCGACCCAGCTCTTCGCCGTCGGCGATAGCCCGCTCTCCGCCATTCCCTGCGCCTTGAACAGCTTCCAGTCGAAGCCGATGCCGAAGTAGCGTTTCGTATATTTCTTGAAGTACGCGTCGTAACGGTCGGAAGGGACGCGCTGCGCCCCGGCGCTATAAGGCAGCGCCGAGACCGCGAGCGCGAAGGACGCGGTGATCATCGCAGCCCGCGGCCAGCTGCTCAATTCAGGGCGCGCCCGACGATCATCGCGATCGAGATGAACAGCGCGGCGATGAAGATTGCGACCGCGATGTTCCCTTTCTTCAGCTCCTCCGCAAAATCCACCGCCGGCGTCATATGGTCGAACACCCGGTAGATGAACCACATGAGGGCGACGCCCAGCACGGCGTAGAGGAAGTTGACGGCGACGATGGTAAAGTCCATTTCTCCCCTTGTGAGCGCAGTTGGGAGTGCGGGAACCGCTCCCAACGCCGAATATAGGGTTGGCGGGGTGAGCAGCAACATTAGGCACCCCGAAACAGGACGACGGACTGGGACGTAGGTAGCAGGGTCAGTCATGTGCCAACCACGAGGATCCGATGCCCCACCTGCCACAGCAAACGTCCACTCCCGACGTAAACATCTCCGCCAATGATCTTGCGACCCAGATTCGCGCACAGGTGAATGCGCAGCTGAAGCAAGCTGGAGTCGAGCAGCAGAAGGCGTTGAGTGCACAGAACGCCGGGCAGGCCGCCAAGAGTGGGGACGAAGTGACCGTCATCCAGAAGGGTGGGAGGACGATCACCATCCACACGCCCAAGGCGGGGATCGCGCCGATCGCTCCGATTGCGCCCGTTACGGACGACGCGGAGCCGGTCGTCGCAGGCTCGGGTACGACCATACCGGCGGACCAGCCGTTCGACATTCCGCCCCGCGTCGAGAATCTCGGCTTCGCCCTGTTCCTCATGCTCGGGATCATCGCGATCGGGAAGCCGATCGTCAGAACTCTCGGCAACATCGTCGAGCGACGCGCGATCAAACCGGCGATGCCCGCGGAATTCGGAGGGCGCCTCGAGCGCATCGAGCAGGGTATCGAAGCGGTCTCGATCGAGATCGAGCGCATCTCCGAGTCGCAGCGCTATCTGCTCAAGGTGCAGACGCCCGCTGCGGAGCGCGCAGAGCTCCCGCGGAGCGCCAGCTGAACGACGGTCTCGACCGCGCGTACTACGACCGCTGGTATCGTCACCCGCGACACAAAGTCTCGACCCCCGCCGAGCGCGCGCGCGTTGCGCGAACGATCATCTCGGTGGCGGAGCAGCTGCTCGAGCGCCGCGTGCGCAACGCGCTCGACGTGGGGTGCGGCGAAGGGCTCTGGCGCGCGGCACTCCTTTCCGTCCGACCATTGCTGCGCTACCACGGCATCGATCCGAGCGCGTACGCAGTTCGTCGCTTCGGTGCGCGCCGCAACCTTCGTCGCGGCGACATCACTTCGCTCGACACGCTTCGCCTCCGCGGCCCCTTCGACATCATCATCTGCAACGACGTCCTGCACTACGTCCCAACTCCCGAACTCCACGCGGGAATGCGCGCGCTCGCGGAGCGTCTGTGCGGTGTCGCGTATCTCGGGCTCTTCACCAGCGCCGACGACATCGAAGGCGACACGAAGACCTTCCTGCGTCGCACGCCCTCGTTCTATCGGAGCGCATTCGCGCGCGCGGGGCTCGAGTCCGTCGGAATGCACTGCTGGATCCCAGCCGCGCTCGCGAAGGATCGCGCCGCGCTCGAGCTCAGCGACGCTTGAAGCGCACGCCGCACGGAGCCAGCAGATGCGCGGGCTCCGATGCGGACGGAAAAAGCTCGTGCGCGCGCATCGCGTGCCGCTTCACCAGATCGCACCGTCCACGCTCGGCGCCGATCTCCGCGATGCGCATCTGGATGCGGTAGCTCCCCGGATCCACGATCGATGCGCGATCGTATGCGCCGACGGTCGTGGCCGATGAGAACATAGCCATCGACGCGAGCTGCGTCGCCGAGCGCAGTGAGAGCAGCATCGCGACGATGATCGAGCCACCAACGATCGCGAGCCCGCGCGCCGTGGCCGTCGACAGCGGGATCGACATGCGCACCGCCGCCGGCGTCGTCAGAGCGCCGAGCAGCGCGAAGACGAAGAGCGTCGGCGTGGCGAGAAGGAGCGAGGCGTCGAAGGAGCCGACGACGAGCGTCGCCGCCAGCGTCGCGACGAGCGCGAGCGAGGCGAGAAACTCGTCGAGGTCGAGCGCGTTGCGCATCGCGCCGAACGCGAGCACCGCGAGGCCGACCAGCGCGAGCACGAACGCCAGCGTCGCCGGGATTCCCCGCTCTGCGATCATCGCGACCCAGTCGCTGCTCGGCCACGGATTCGCGGTCATCCCGCCGTCTCGATCGATCGAGGGATCGCCCTTGGCCGCCACTTTCGGATATGCGACCGCCCAGTTCCCCGGTCCGACGCCGAGCAGCGGATGCTCGACTGCCAGCTTGAGCGACGTCGCGTACTGCACGAGGCGGCCGTGACCGCTCCCCTCGCGATAGTTCACGACGCCGGTGACGGTGTCGAGATAGGGCGAATCGCTCTTCCAGTTGAGCGTGTTCGGAACGAGGATCGCGGCGGCGGCGCCGAACGCGGCGAAGGCGGCCGCGAGCGGAACGCGCCGTGAGAGACGCGAATCGCGAAAGCGGCGTTGCGCGACCCACGTGCCGAGCGCGAGGACGATCACGCCCGCGATGAGGGCGAGCATCGCGGCGCGGCTGCGCGAGAGCACGAGCACGGCCGAGAGAATCGCGACACCGGTGCTCGAGAGGAGCATCGATCGGGCGCGTGGAGCAAGCACGAGCAGGAGAAGGAGAACCGGCGCGCCGATCGCGGCCAGATGCGCGATGAAATTCCGATTGCCGAAGGTGCCGCCCGGCGCGCGATTGAGGCTGAAGAAGTCGCTGGTGATGCCGTACGTCTGGAGCAACGAAGTACTGCACGCGAGCACGATGGCCGCTGCGAGCGCCGCCACCAGCGGCCATCGCGAGCCAGCGCTCGCGGTCGCTCGCGCGGCGCGGAAGAGCACGAGGCCGGAGAAGGTGATGCCGACCGCGCGCGCCGCCGCCCAGTGATTGTCGGCGAACGCGGCGGACACGATGCCTAGCAGCAGGTAGAGCCCGAGCAGCGTGTCGACGCGCGTGAGTTCGAGGCGGCGCGCTCTCCGCACCCCCGCGATGATCGCGCCGAGCGCCGTGAGATGGAGCGCGAGCTCCTTCGGGACGAAATAGCGATCGAGCTCGAATAGCTTATAGGTGGCCGCCGCCAGCACGATTGCGATCGCGCCGGCCTGCAGCACCCGCAGTGCCCCTCTGCCGGACGTGGTTTCAGGCATGGCACAAGATAAGCGCGCGAGCGCTCTGGAAAATTACTCGGCCGCCCTCTAGCCTACGCGCATGACACCCTGGGTCAAACGACTGCTCATCGCGAATGTCGCCGTGTTCCTGCTGCAGCTGGCGTATCCGATGCTCACCGGCTATCTCCAGCTCGTGCCGGCCACCGCGCTCCGGACGCCGTGGACGCCGTTCACGTACATGTTCGCGCACGGCGGACTCGCGCATATCGGCTTCAACATGCTCGCGCTCTGGATCTTCGGGCCGCGCCTCGAGGCTCGTCTGGGTGGCAACCGCTTCATCGCTCTGTATCTGGTGAGTGGGCTCACCGGCGCGCTCCTCTCGATCTTTACGCCGTACGCGGCGATCATCGGCGCCTCGGGTGCAGTGTTCGGCATCATGGCAGCATACGCGCGCTACTGGCCGCGCGAGAAGTTCCTCGTGTACGGCGTGCTTCCGGTCGAAGCGCGCTGGCTTGTGATCGCATTCGTGCTGATGGCTCTCTTCGGCGCACGCGGAGTCGGCGACAGCGGCACCGCACACTTCGCACACCTGGGCGGCTTCCTCGGCGCAGCGATCTTTCTCTACGTGATGGAGCACAGCCGAACACGCGTGAGCACTGTGAAATCCGGCGCGGTGCGCGCCGAGGTGCAGCAGCCGGCGGCGCCGCGCGGCGACGACATGAAGCGCTGGGCGACGATCCCACGCAGCGAGCTCCACGAGATCAATCGAAGCGAAGTCGATCGCCTGCTCGACAAGATCAGCCTAAAGGGAATAAACAGCCTCACCCCCTCTGAACGCGCGGCGCTGGACAGGTTCAGCAAGCAGAAGAGCTAGTGATTTTTCGGGACGAAGGAAGACGAGCCGAGCGGAGGCCACACGCATGAACGAGAAGAGTTCGAGAGTTGCCCGAGCGGCCTCGACGATGTGTTTTGTCGCCGGACTCGCGAGCGGGGCTGCCGCCCTGGCCCGGTACGTTTTTGGATGGGGCATTGGTTTTCCGAACCCTATCATCTCTCTCGAGTTCGTGAACATCCCCGTTGCTGTAACGCTCGCATTGGTTTTCTTTGCCGCCGGCGCACTGATCGGACGCCGTACGCCGCTAATCGTGCCAGACGCTACGGATCGGGCCCGTCTAGCTTGGAAAGCAGAGGAGTTACCGCCCCGCCATTCGGCGCATGTCGCTGAGGATCGCGTTCGCGCTGATCGGCCGCCCGAGAAACTCCGTGATCACGTCGGCCGAGGGCCGCGATAGCCCGTACTGGTAGATGTGCTCCGACATGTACGGGAACCACGACTTGTCGCCGGTGGTGAAGTCGCCGTGCTGCTGCTTTATGCGCGCGCGAATGTCCGCGATGATGATCGCGCCGATCGCGTAGTTCGCCATGTACCCCGGCGCGTCGACGAGCTGGCCGCGCATCGCCCACCACGAGAATTCGGGATGTGGCGTGATGTGCAAATAGTGGCTCGTGAGCTCGTTCCACACCTTGTTCGGATCCTGCGCCGGATCGCGATGCATTCGCACCTCGAACAGCGACCACGCGATGTCCATCACGATCCCCGAATAGCGCGCACGAAGCCCCAGCGCAGTCGACACCGAGTCGCCGAGATAGTGCATCTGCCACCGCGGCTCGTAGCTCTCGAGCGCTGCAACATCGCCGAGCCCCTCGGTGAGCGCATCGTTGTCGGGCCAGTCGAGGAATGCCGGCCGCTGATGGATAGCCGAGATGTGTACGGCGTGTCCCGTCTCGTGCAGCAGCTCATCGAGATTGTCGAGCCCACCAACGCGATACGTCGCGAACACCCACGGCTCGCCGGGCAGCCACACGCCATTCTCCTGATGCGGCCGCCCACCGAAGTCCGTGAACGCCACCGGCGTCTTCCCCACCCTCGGCGTGAGATCGTAGTGCACATGCATCGCGGCGACATCAGCGCCAAGATCGCCGAAGTAGCGCGCGTTGAGCGTGCCGAGATCATCGAGAGGGATGCGCGCGCTCAGCGCCCGGCTCGCCGCGCCTCCCTGGTAGTGGTAGTCCCACGGCTCGATCATCTCGTTCGGCGTGCTGACCCGCCACGCCTCGAGCACACTCACGAGCCACTTCTCCATCGCCGCGGGATCGATTCGCAGCACGCGCGCCTCGTGATCCACGGGCGATCCATTCGCGCGCCACCGCGCCGCGCTGAGCTTCACGAACTGGCGATACGGGCTTCGCTCGCTGCCGTCACCGTTCATGCTGCGCCAGATCGTGTCGATCGCAGCGAAGAGACGATGCCGCTGCTCACGATCGTCCATCTGTGCGAGCATCCCCAGCGCGGTCAGGCGGTCGAGTTGCTTCCCCTCGAATACGACGTGCTGCACCGCGCGCGTGTAGCACGCGTAGATGCGGCGCTCGAGCCGCTCGTACGCCGAGTCGCCGCGCGCGAGCGCGACAGCATCGTAATTGCATTCGGGCGCAGCGCGCGAGGCCGCGTCGCCGGACTCCGTGTCGCCGGCGTCGGGCGCGAGGCCGCCGGCGAGCGCCCTGCGCATCGC
>JACCWE010000033.1 GCA_013697785.1 Gemmatimonadaceae bacterium | reverse complement strand
GCCCACGCCGGCGCGCCCGACGCCGCCGAGCGGCACCTCCGCGGTCTCCCAGCCGGTCGAGGCGGCCGAGAAAGAAGAACAGGAGGAGGAGGCTACGGAGTCGGTGGCCAACAGCGCGGTCGCCTATCGCCAGAGCGAACACGAGCCGCTGCCGGTGTATCTGCTCTCGTTCATCGTGCTCGCCGCGCTCGCCGGGGCCGGCGCACGGCGGCGCCCGCGCCAGAGTCGCCGCGAGGTGCACGTGGCACCGGCGACGATCTCCACGATGCGCTGGCAGCAGAGCGCGAGCCGTCGCTCGCGCGAGCGCGATTCACACTGACTTCACCTGTCCTTCACATTGCTTCACCGCATCGCAACAGAATGCTCACCTGAGCAGTTCACCATGCAGCCATGCTCGCGCTCTGCAGAGAGCTGCAGGGTGCGGGCGGGCTTCGCGCGGGTGCGCGTCGTTCCTCACCAATGAGCGAAAGATAGGAAATCAATGCTCGCACTGACCGGTCTGAGATCGTCGTTGCTCATCCTCGCGGCTGTGATGGCATGTGCCATCCTCCCCGCCGTCGGCGAGGCCGCGCCCTACGGTGAGATCTCGAGCTTCGGCTCGGCCGGTGTCGGTGAAGGCCAGTTCTCGGAGGAAAGCGGCGTCACCACCGCGTTCGGCGTGGATGCCACGGACAACAGCGTCTACGTGGGCGACAAGCCGTCGAACAAAGTCTTCCGCATCCAGAAGTTCAGCGAGGCGGGCGCGTTCCTCGGGGCGGCGCGCATCGAAGGCTCGGTGCCACTGGAAGCCTCGATCGAGGGCGTCGCGGTGGACCCGGTGGAAAAACGCTTCTACGTATTGCTCGTCCAGACACGCACTGCGGAAGGGATCGACGAAAGTGTGACGGCGGCTTCGACGCTGTACGCGTTCTCGACCGAACCGATCGAAGAAGCGGGCAAGAAGGTGCTCCCGCCCGTCGAAGGCGCTCCCGCGGGAGTGCTCGCGAGCAAGACCGTCCTCAAACCGACCTCGAACGTGCCGGGCCAAGCGCTCCTTGAACCGAGCGGGCTGACCGTCGACCCCAAGACGCATGATGTGATCATCGCCGGGGTCGAGGACCCCAAAGGAGAAGAAGAACCCCTCACCGCTCTACAGCGCGTGAGCAAAACGGGCACGCTTGGCCCGCGCTGGGTCGACAACGCGGCCAGTCCCTTCTTCGCCAACGAAGCCGCCACCTCGCCAGTCGTCAACTCCGAAGGCAAGGTCTGGATCATCGGGGGCAACATCGCTGAAGGCCTTGAAGGGGGAGAAGAGATCGACGAAATCCCCGCCAACTTCGCTGGCAGGACCAAAACCTTCATCGGATATCAACCAGGCGAAATCGAACTCGTGAGCTTTCCGGGTATCCCGGCTCCAGTGCTCGGCGGCGGGCTCTCGCTTGCTCCGGACGGAACCCTGTGGGCCTACGCAGGAATCCTCTCGCCCGGCGAAGGCAAACATCCAGGCGCACTCTCCTTCTCGACGAACGGCACGCCGGCCGTGCGCGGCTGGACGGGCGGGCAGACGGCCAAACTCGGCACCGGCAAGTGCGTCGTCAGCTTCTTCGGGCAGCCGATGGTGGCCGCCGGCGCCTCGAATCGCGTCTTCATATTCCAGTCCGACAGCGAAGCGCCGAGGGTGATCGAGTTCGGTGAAGGCGGCGAAGGCTGCCCAACGGCAAAAGCCGCCACCGGCAAAGCCGCCTCCGGCATCGAAGCGTTCGTGGGGGCTGTCGAAGAGAAGGAAACCGAAATCATCCCGCCGGGCTCGGAAGTCAAGCTCACCGAGGCCGTCGAAAAGGCCAACGCACTCAAAGTCAAATGGAGCTTCGGCGATGGCACCTCAGAAGCGCTCACGACCGACCAGCACCAGAATCCGACCATCCTGCACAAGTACACGACCGAAGGCGAATTCAAGGTCAAGGAGACGATCGAAACGGACAACCTCGCGACGCCGTCGATCGTGCTCGAACGCACGCTGACCGTCTCCAAGCCGTTGCCGACAGCCAAATTCACTGCGAGCACGCCGGTCACCGTGGGTGCCACCGACACATTCGACGCTAAAGGCTCGACGCCGACGAAAGGCTTCGCGCTCACTGAATACAAGTGGAGCTTCGGAGATGGGAGTGCGCCGGTGACGACCACGACACCGTCGACGACGCACGCGTTCGCCGTCGCAGGCCACTTCACGGTCACGCTGCAGGCGATCGACTCCAGCAAACTCGTGAGCAAACCGTTCACGCTGGCGATCACTGTGAACCCGGTGCTCACTCCCCCGCCCCCGGCGCAGACCACAACCACAGCGACGACGGTCAAACCGCCTCCGGCGATCGTGGTGCTCCCGTTCAAGATCGCGGTTGGGAGCAGCTCGCTCACCGCGAGCAAGAGCGGCGGCGTCACGTTGAAGATCAACTGCGCGGGTCCGAGCGCCTGCACGGGCACGGCGACCTTGAAGACCGCCAAAGCCCTCAGTGCCGGACGGCACAAGAAAAAGAAGGTTCTCACGCTCGCGACCGCCAGCTTCACGCTGCAAGGCGGGCACAGCCAGTCACTGACGCTGCACCTCTCCGCCGCGGCGCGCGCACTGCTCGCGCGGAGCCCGGGACACTCCCTCAGCGTGCGGGTGGTGCTCCTCGTGCGCGACTCACAGGGCGTCGCGCACCCAATGCAGATGCTCGCAACGATTCACGCCGCGAAGAAGCACAAGTAGGGCTTGCTCAGTGCCGTGCCGCTCACCGGCGCCCAGCGTGTACCGG
>JACCWE010000018.1 GCA_013697785.1 Gemmatimonadaceae bacterium | reverse complement strand
CGTCGAGCGGGCAATGAAGAAGCGGAATAAGGGAACGCTGAAGAGCGGAAAGGGCGGTAAGGGCGGCAAGGTGAAGAGCCGGAAGCAGGCGATCGCGATCGGACTTTCCGAGGCGCGAAAGAAGGGCGCGAAGGTGCCGTCGAAGCGGAAGACGAGCGGGGGGAGGAAGAAAACGGCCGGCCGAAAGAAGGCCGCGTCGAAACGCAAGTAAGGAGTCGAGGCGGCATCCTCTGGGCGCCGATTCGAGATCGATAGGCGACGGGCCGCGACGTGATCGTCGCAGCCCGTCGTGCGCATGCATGCGACGGCGGCTATGTTCGATGCTTCCCCTCCATCGGACCGTCGTCATGATTCAGCGTTCGCTCCTTGGACTCACGCTCGCAGCCGCACTCACGACGGTCTCGCCGCCATCGCTCGCGCAGACGACGGCGGTGAAGTCCGCCTCGATCGGCGTGATGGGTGGCCTTACGTTCCCCCACGGCTCGGACTTCACCGACCTCGTGAAGCGAGGATGGAACGCGGGTGTCCTCATCCGACTCGGCGTTCCGGCGTTTCCGTTGAGCTTTCGCATCGACGGGCAATGGCATCAGCTCAAGGGCAAGCCGATCGACGCAGGGAGCGCCGGCACGTACACGACCGACTTGCGTGTCATCGACGGCACCGCCGATTTCGAGTGGACGCTTGGGAAGGCCGCCGCGTCGAACTTCTATCTGATCGGTGGTGGAGGGGTCTACGGGCTGCGTGAGAGAAGCAGCTTCGTATCGACAAACGAATTTTTGGGATCGAGCACGAGCACGTCGAGCGCGACGAAGTTCGGCTGGAATGCCGGCGCCGGCCTTCGCTTCCAACTCACCGGGATCTCACTGTTCGTCGAGGGACGGTACCACTCGATCAGCGCGGGGAAAGCGTTTACGGGCTCGGGGTCTCACTCACTGCACATCATTCCGGTGACACTCGGTATCGCGTTCTAGAGTCCACGAACGCGGCTGGCGCGGGCAGCGTGATCTACCTTCGCTAGCTCATCTCACGTGATGCCCGCAGTCGCCGCTATTTCTCGCCGGCCAGAGGCGCTCACACGAGTCTCACTGCCTTCGCGGGCATGCGGATGCGATTCCGCAAGTGAGCCGGCGCGTTCGTCCATCGTCCACAGTGCGTGCTGCATCACTGCCCACACCGGCAGAAATCCGAGCGATTTGAGTCCGGTGAGACTGATGAGCACCAGCGCCAGTCGCCACAGCTCGCGCGGCGATGAGACGAACCAGATGACGACGCCCACCTCGGCGATCACGAACGATGCCCGTTCCGCCTGGTGGTTGAAGAGCACGATGAAGACGAGAAGCGACGCGAGAAATTCGCGGCGGAATCGGGGAAATTGCCACTGTTGCACGCGGGCGAGCGGAGTGACCAACATCGCCACGCCGACGAGCTGCACGGGCCAGTTGGGCCAGTCGACGCCGAGGCTGCGGTGCAGCAAGCCCATGACCGATGCGCCGCGCGCGAGCGCATCCGTGGATTCGATGGCGCGCCACCAACCATACTGTGCGATGAGCGCGGCAGGCGACGTGACGAGCAATGGCAGAAGAACGACGCCGCACGCGCACACCAGGAATATCAGCGCCGCGCGAAATCTGCGTGGGTGAAAGAGCGCAAACGCGAGCGCTGCGACCGGAAAGAGCTTGATGGCGGTGCCAAACGCGATCGCGAGATAGCCCCTGACCTGCTGCCCCCGCTCGAGCGCGACGAACGCGAGGACGATGAGCGCCGCGACGAGCGAATTGCTCTGGGAGCGCTGCATGGCACCGTGGATCTCGGGGAGGAGCAGCAGGAGCGCGAACGTCGCGAGGCGGCGCGGAAGGAGCTGGTCGAGTGCGTACACGAGCGCGCCGACGTTCACCAGATTCCAGAGGAGCAGCCCGAGCGCGAACGGAGGGATTGCGAATGGCGCAAAGAGCAGTGCGGCGGTCGGACTGTACTTGAATCGATCTCCGAGCCCGTATCCGGCGTACAGATTCTCCTCGTTCAGCAGATGCCGAAACGATGCACGGAAGATCGGGAAAGTAGGATGATAGTGCAGCGGGTTGCCGCGCTGCGCGGTAACCGCAACCACGATGATCGCGAGGAGCAGATATACGAAGGCGCGAGCTCGTCGTGGATGTCGTGCGAAGGGATTTCGCAGGAAGCGCTGCAGACCTCGCGATGACGCGATGAGCGGCAGATACGTCTCGCGTCGAGTGGAACGAGCGCGCATGTGGAGATCCAGTGCTCGAGGGTGCCGCACGACGTTCGGCGGACCGGGTATTTATCGAGAGGAGGATGACACCGCGGGCTGTCTACGTGATTACATCGAGGCGTTGGGGATGCGGAAATTGCACAAAGAATTCAGTGCGTGGTACGGCGGCGACCCGGTGTGGCGGAGTCGTGACTGGCCAATGATTGAGACGGGCTCGCCTGCGGCATGCAGCATTGCGAGTGGCTCAAAGGAGGAGCTTTGGTGCATGTCTGCCCACGATTGGTGACGGCGTGAGGCGCGACGTCGGCACGGTGGCGCAGACATGATTCGCATCGATTGCCGCTCGTAGTGGGCGTGGGTCTGCCTACTTCGCGGATGTGCCTACTGTCAGTGTGCCCTGCATGCCTACGCTTTCGTGTGGATCGCAGATGAACTGATAGGTGCCATCGACGAAGCGCGTATCGACGACCAGGTCGTACGTCGCGCCGGGACCAATCACATATCGCCCTGAGGCTGCGGAACCAAGCTTGGCGCCTTTTGGAAATTTCTTGAAATGCACGTTGTGCGGCGCCGTGCTCGCTTGCACGAAGCGGACGGTGTCCCCGCGCTGCACGGAAAAGGCTGCGGGCTCGAACGCGAACTGGCCGCCCGGCTTGCCGACCATCTTTACCATGACGAGGTGCGCCGCTGATTGCGCGCGAAGCGGAGAGAGCGCTGGCATCAGCAGGAGCGCTGCGGCGGTCAGGAGGCCGACGCGAGACGAAGCGATTCGAAGTACACGCACTGGAAGCTCCGGAAATGAGACGACAGGGCGCCCGCGCCGGTGGCGACCGGAGGCATGCATGCAATAGCACCGTTGCTATCGCGCTGCCCGACGCACGTCCGCTCTGCACCCCAATGTACCGTGGTGCACCGTAGCCTATCTGTCGGGCGATTCCCATTTTCTTGCGGTGATCCTCCCTGCGCGCACGTCGGAGGATGCCCGACCTGGAGGTGCCCGCGGCGCAACGTGCAGTCAGCGCGCCTGTGCGCCGAATGCGAGCGGGTCGCGATGACCAGCGACAGGCCGGCCGGCGCATCCGGAATGCGTAAACATCGGCGCATCGTGGATCTTCTTCCCACCGTGATACGAGGCGAAAGCCGCGGTGCCGAATTCACCCAACGCGCCGATCACGACGAGTGCACGAATCGACTCGGGGCGCAGGCGCACTAGAGGCGCACCTTCGCAAAAAGACGCGCCAGCCAATAATCCGGCCAGCGCGTTTTTAAGTCATTCTATTAATGCATCTTACGTCAATGCGCCCAGTAGGAATCGAACCTACAACCTAATGATTAAGAGTCATTTGCTCTGCCAATTGAGCTATGGGCGCAAAACCCTTCGTCGTCCACGCGCCAGGGAGGACTCGAACCTCCGACCCACAGCTTAGAAGGCTGTTGCTCTATCCACCTGAGCTACTGGCGCTTCCGGTGACGCAAGTCGGTGAACTCCCCCCTCGGGGTCTTTCTCGATCGGGGCGACCGGATTTGAACCGGTGACCTCCTGCTCCCAAAGCAGGCGCGATACCAGGCTACGCTACGCCCCGGGAAACGCAAAACCTACTGTGACCGCGGGCTCGGGTCAACCGCAAACGCTCACGTTCTTTGGCCACGAGCGCGAGCCGCGAGCCACCCGATCAACTGCACGAACGCACGCCCGCGATGACTCCCCCGCTCCTTCACCGCCCGCTCGGCCTCGGCGAAGGTGATGCCCAGTTCAGACGACAGAAAGAGCGGATCGTATCCGAAGCCACCTTCGCCGCGAGGCGCGTCGAGAATTTCGCCCTCGGTCTCGCTGCGGAACGTGCGGGGGCCGCTGCCATCGATGATCGCGGCGACGCAGACGTAGCGCGCGCGTCTGTCCGCGGATTTACCGAGCTTCCGCAGAAGAAAATCGTTGTTGGCCACGTCGAGGGCGCGCCCCTCGAGATCCGCTCGGCCGCTCCACCGCTTCGTGTGCACGCCCGGCGCTCCGCCCAGAGCCTGCACCTCGAGCCCCGAGTCGTCCGCGATCGTTACGAGCCCGCTCTTCGCACGAAAGTATTTTGCCTTCGCGAGCGCGTTCTCCTCGAACGAATCGAACTCCTCGAGATTCGCCTCCGCAGTCGATTCCGGAATTCCCGCGCCGTCGAGATCGATGACCTCGAGTCCCGCCGCAGCGAACATCGGTCGCAGCTCGTAGAGCTTGCCGAGGCTGCGCGTAGCGAGGAGATATTTGTCGCTCACGCAGCGAGCGCCTCCTTCTGCGCGAGGAGGAGCGTCATCACGCCGCCGTCGGCGAGCCCGAGCAGCGTGTTGAGCGCCGCGCGATCGAAGGTTCCGTGCTCGCCGGTCCCCTGCACCTCCACGTAATTCCCCTCGGAGGTCATCACCACGTTCATGTCCACTTCGGCTCGCACATCTTCCGGGTAGTCGAGATCGAGACGCGCTTCGCCATCGATGACGCCGACACTCACGGCCGCAACGCGACGCTTCACGGGCGATACAGCGATCTTCTTTTCGCGCACGAGCCAGTCGAAGGCGTCGACCACCGCGACGCACGCGCCGGTGATCGACGCCGTGCGCGTGCCGCCATCTGCCTGCAGTACGTCGCAGTCGACCTTCACCGTGAACTCTCCGAACTTGAAGTCATCGAGCATCGCGCGGAGACTGCGACCGATGAGGCGCTGAATCTCCTGCGTCCGTCCGCCAATCTGCGAGCGCTCGCGCGATGTACGCGTATGCGTCGCGCGCGGAAGCATCGCGTACTCCGCGGTCATCCATCCCTCGCCCTTGCCGCGCTTCCAGCCGGGGACGCCTTCCTCAATGCTCGCGGTGCAAAGCACCCGCGTGTTCCCGCAGGTGATGAGACACGAGCCTTCCGCGTACTGCGATGCGTTGCGCGTGATCTCGAGCGGACGGAGCGCGTCGATCGCGCGACCGACGCGCGGGGTGACTTCAGGTGCCGGCACGTAACGCCTCAATGATGCGAGTTGTGGAATGACCTGCGGTGAGCGGAACGACGTGCACGCGTCCGCCCCACGATTCGACTTCGGTGCGACCGACGATCGTATCAGGAGTGTAATCGCCGCCCTTGACCAGCACATCTGGTCGTATGGCCAGCACGAGCTCGAGCGGAGTGTCCTCGTCGAACACCGTCACCGCATCGACGCACTCGAGCGCCGCGACAACGTACGCGCGCTCGGCCTCCCTACGCACGGGACGCGTGGGACCCTTGAGGCGGCGGACCGACGCGTCGGTGTTGATGCCGACCACGAGGCGATCGCCGAGCCTGCGCGCGGCGATGAGCAGGTCGATGTGCCCGGTGTGCAGGAGATCGAACACGCCGTTGGTGAAGACCACCAACCCCGACTCCGCTTCACGCCAGCGAACGGCGTCGCTCCAGGACATCACCTTCCGCGCGGGGGCGCGTACGCTCAGAAGACCCTCTCGACGTGCGGATTGAAGTCGATCTCCGTTTGCTTCCACGGCAGATCGACGAGCTCGATGTACTCGCTCCAGATCCAGATCTGGTTCGGCTTGCGTCGAATCTGGATTTTCTTCGCACCTTCCGGAAGGCCGAGCGAGTCCGCCTGCGCGCGGAGATGCGCGATGATGAGCTCGTTGCCGTTGCGCGCCGCGAAGCGCGACTCCTGCGTCATCGCGTCCTGGAACTGATAGGCGCGGAAGTAGACGTTCCCGATGTTGAAGCCGAAGTAGAGCGTGGCTCCGATCAGGAGTATGAAGACCAGACAGCCGTACGATGACCTTCCATACCGTGAGCGTCTTACCATTGCGATTGTGCTCCGGCGATGATGTCGTTCACGACCTTGGTGAGCGCCTGCTTCCGCCCATCCGCCTCCGACCGTTCGGCGTACGTCCCTTCCTCGAGCATGCCCTTCCGCGTCCACAGCGTGCGTCCCGTCGTCTGATCGACGATCTCGACGTCGAGCGTGATCTGGAGCTTCCGTTCCGTCGATGTCGCCTGCGAGTTCCGGTCTGCGGAATATGCAGCGGGAATGTCGGGATCGTAACGGAGGATCTTGCCCCGGACGATCGCATCGGCCTTGCCCTCGGCCGCCTCGCGAAGGCCAAGCCGGTTCTCGACGTCGCGGCGCATGAGGTCGTAGAGCTCGCGCTGCAGCGTCGGCTGCGGCGTCTCGTTGTCGAACGGCAGGACGGCGACGGTCTTGATGTGAGGTGGCAGGCCGCCGCCGGCGAAGTGGTAGAGACACCCCGTCAGAAGCAGCCCGCTCAACACCAGAAAGAGTCTACCGCCAGATCGAAGCATCGAATCCGGGAACAGTGTCTACGCGCGAAACGGTCAACAGAAGCGTGCGGCGCAGGCGAGGCTGCTCATATCGAATCGGACCACCAGCGGGACGCGAGACCCACTGAGGAATCCGACCGCCATCGATCAGCTCGAGCCGGCGAAGCTCACCTCCAAAGAGGGTCGCTCGCCACCCCGGCTCGTGTCCAATGTCGACCCGTAGAGTGTCGGAGTCAACGCGCACCGTGGTGTCGGACGCGGCCGGAACATGGAGCCTGCCGAGCGCCGCCCAGAGCAGCGGCGCAGGAGGAAGGAAGTCCCGCATGGACTGCTGCCCATCCTGCAGACGTATCTGATCGCCTACGAGCAACGCGTGGCCGGTTCCCTGCCCATTTACAAAGAAATCGAAGCGTGCGCTGTCGGGAGCGGAAATGCGGGCGACGCCATCGCCGCGGATGCGCAGCTCGGGCTGCGAGTAGTCCCACTGGAAGACGATCTTGCGATGTACCCGGGGCAGCTCGGATGCGGGTACGTGCCGCGGTGAGATCGCGCCGACTGCTTCCCGCGCACGAGGCGAGCAGGCGGCGAGCGCTGCGAGTACGAGTATGGATCCGAGCGACCAGCGAGGCGTGACGGTGGTACCCCGGCGCGGGGCGGCCGTGGCGCTACAGGCCACGAATGCGCTCGAGATGGTCGCCTTGCACGAGCGCATCGAGCGCCTCGAAGCCGCTCACGACGCGGCCGAACACCGTGTAGCGTCCATCGAGATGCGGATCCGGAGCGACGGTCATGAAGTATTGGCTGCCGCCGGTGTCGGGACCGGAGAGGGCGATGCCGAGCGAGCCGCGCTCGTAGCGATGCGGGTTGAATTCATCGCGGATATTGTACGCGGGGCCGCCAGCGCCGTCGCCGCGGTGATCGCCGTCCTGCGCGACGAAATTCGGAACGACGCGGAAGAAGCGGCCGTCGTCGTAGTAGTTGCTCGCGGCGAGCGTGAGGAAGTTGTCGACGGTGAGCGGCGCCTCCACCGGGTAGAGCTCGAGCGTGATCGTCCCGCGCTCCGTCACGATCTCGGCGCGCGGCAGCTTGCCACCCAGCGCGGGGAGGATGCGCGTGCGCACGATCGCCTCGTACCACGATGCCGGCTTCGGCTCGGGGCGAGGCGCGCGATGCCAGGCGTCGAGGAGCGCGAAGCTGTCGGCGGCAATGCGGGTGAGCATGTCTGGCGGCACCGGAAGCGCACGAATCGCCTTGATCGTGGAATCCGCGAAGTGCGCGCTGTCGCGTTGCCACGCGGAGATGAAGAAGCGGACGCCGGCGATGCGCGCATCGTCGAGCGTGTCTGCATCGGAGAGGCGATAGCTCTCGAGCACGAGCGGTACCTCGGCCGCCGTCGCGTGACCCTCGAGCGAGCCTATCGCGGTGGCGCGGACGATGACGTCGGCATCGGTGAGGCCGTACTCCATGAACTCGCGGCGCCAGGGATGAGAGTCCGCGGTGTCGGCGTGCGGCGCCATCGCGGCGAAGGCGACAGCGCGCACGCGCGGATCGGGATCGCGGGACGCGGGAAGAGAGACTTCGCGCAACCGCAGGATCGTCGGCGCCGAGGCGCCTGCTTCGGCGACGGAGGCGCGGAGACGCCAATCGCCCTGATGCGTCCAGCTGTCCGGCTCATCCATCTCGGCGGCGGGAAGGACGACGTCCTGCGAGAGCGCGGAAGCGAGCAGACTGCGTCGATACATGAAGCCGGTGTCGGCCTTCCACGCGGCCACCCACGCGGCACGCGAGCTCTCGAGAACGGAGCCAATCTCCTGCGCGGCAATGACCCGGACGTTGGCGTCGCGGTCGTGCGTCGCGGCGATGAACATGGCTTTGCCAGCGGCGCCATAGGTCGCGAGCGAACGAAGCGCGTTGATGCGGACGTGCGGGTCAGGATCGGCGGCGAGCTTCGCAAGCGGATCGCGGACGAGCGGCGCGAGGGAGTCGCCGGCGGCGCGACGCGAGAATGCGCGTGCGACTTGCGCGCGAGTCTCGGCGCTCGAGTCGGTGGCGAGCGAGAGGAGATCGCGCACGCCGGCGGATGCGTACGGCCGCGCGATCGCGTATGCGGCGCTCCAGCGCACGAGCGAGCTGGTATCGCGGAGCCAGGGCCGCACGGCCTCGACGGGCACCGGCTTGAGCAGGAAGGTCGCGAGAAGGAGCGCGCCACGCACGCGCGGCG
>JACCWE010000145.1 GCA_013697785.1 Gemmatimonadaceae bacterium | reverse complement strand
GTGCGGGCGCGGGCGCGGGTACGGGCGCGCCGGCGGGCGGCGATTTCGAGGACTTCCGCGGCAATCTGGATAGCGAGGACGACGACCTGCCGTTTTAGCCCGCCTGACGCGCCGAGCTGGATGGCGCGCGAAGCCCGACCAACTGCACGAACGCCGCGAGGTCAACCCGACTTCGCGGCGTTTTCATCGCGCGAAATGGGATCCCTCGCATCGCATACCTTGGACTTGCCTGGATTACCTACGCGCTCACGGTTTCAGCGGCTGCAGCTGCGTCCAGTTGCCGCGCAACTCCGCGTTCGGGTTGTATGTCGCCGAATTCGTGTGAACGACATTCCCATTCTCGTCGACATAACTGTAGTTGAACTGATTGCTCACCTTGCCGGTTTCGCCGGTTGAGGGGTCCACCATGCCCTGCACGTCCCCCATGTGATCCGCGGTAGCGACAGCTCCGTCATGCCGGGCCTTCTCCTTCGCTGCCGTGTTCTTCATGGAGGCTTCGAAGACGGCTTGATTTCTTCGGCGCCACGAGTCGGCGTTGGAGAGAATCGCGCGCTGCTGTGCCTGCGCGTTCTGCAGGGCGAACTGCGTCTGCTTCTGCACCCACTCCGGGTCGACCTTGATGGAGTTGGCGATGGCGGTCAGCATTTGCAGCCTGCCATCGAGCTGCCCCCGAGGGGCGCGCGCACCGGTTGCGGTGGCCTCCGAGAGCCGCGTCGTCCCGTTCGCCTCGGGAATGTCCGTGACGGATGACAACACCACGATCGACTCGTCCTCGGGGTGGCCGTTGAAGTCGTACTGAATCCGATACCGCGCCGCATCGCTCATCACATGCGGCGCTCTGCGACCATTCCGCTGCGACTGTGTCGCGAACTCGGCGTTCTGCCGCGCGTCATTCTCCGCCAGCCTGTGGAACTGCGGCATGGGTTCCGGACCAACCACCGTTGCCTGGGATCGTATCTCCGGCAACACGTATTTGCGCAGGTACTCGTCAGCCTTCATCGGACCCATCTTCCGTACGTCGACATTCTGATAGAAACGCTGCATTGAGGGATCCGACGTTGCCAACCAGTTGTACTTCGGAAAGATCTGCAGCCCCGTGAGTCCATCCGGCGATGAGGTCCGCAACACCATCGAGGTGCCGAAGTGAGGGCGCAACACCGTTCCGTCGTATACCCAGGTTGCCGGAATCGTCACGCTAAACGCGCGCACGCCGAGTATGGGATCTACGATCTGTACGGTTTTCATTGCGGGCGCGGTCTCTGCGCCGACATCGCCATTGGCCGCGGCCCGCGCGGGCGCCGCCTCGGACTTTTGCCCACACGCCAAGGCCAGCATGATTGCCAGCACACCCCCAATCAACTCGACTCTGCGCTTGGGCCTCATTTTCACTCCGTTGAAGATTGGAACCTACTCGACAGTGCACCCTATCCGGCGGTGAGCGCGACGGCGTGACCTGACGTTGCAGCGGCGGCGGCCACCGCAACTGCCAGTACCAGGAAGGGGTTCGACATCAGCACAACTTACTGCTCCAGCGCCGGGGAGGAAACGTGCCCGCGGGCGGGGCGGGGGTGACGCCGTTCGCGTCTGCGCGTCGCATGGTGTCGGCGCCTCGATCGAAGGCGCTCGGCTTTGCGGCAGCGAGATTGTCACGCCCCAACCTCGCACCCCGCCGTCGGTTACCCCCGGCGCTTTCAGGCGTCGTCTGGGGGTAGCCCAGCGGCTCGGTCGCAGGCGCTCGTGATGCCCTGATCCTCGGGCGTGACAGCTTCGTGATGCGAACGGGTTTCTTCCCTTGTGAACACAGGACTGTCTACACATGCGCAACGTACCGTTCCGTCGTGGCGGTTTGCTCGCGGCGCTTCTCGTCTCGGTGGTCGCCTCAGCGCCCCTCGCCGCGCAGGACTCTACGCAAAGCCAGCCTCCTGCTCCGGGTGGCACGCACACGGTGAAGAAGGGCGACACGCTCTGGGATATCGCCCACCAGTATCTCAACGACCCGTTTCTGTGGCCGGAGATCTATCGCATCAACACCGACGTCGTCGAGGATCCGCACTGGATTTATCCGAACGAGGTTCTGAAGCTCCCCGCCAACGCAACTGTCGCGAGCACGGTCAACGACAACACCACCGTCATCGATGACCGGATGTCTCCGATGCCGTCCACCTCGCTCACCGAAGCGCCCCGTCCGTCCGGCGCCACGGTGTTCTCACTCTCCGCGTCACGCCGCGTCGCCACCGTTTCGCGCTTCGGTGCATCGGCCACGCAGTTCCCGCATCCCGCGGTTCGAGTCGGCGAAACGTTCGCTGCGCCCTGGGTCGATCGCCTCAATGGTCCGAGTGGGCAGGGCACGATCGTCGGAAGTGCCGAGATCTCCGGAATCGCCACGACGTCGCCGCGCACGCGCATGCTGAACGAGGAGCGCGCGTACATCTCGCTGCCGAAGGAAATCGTCCCCGCTCGCGGCGATCGCTACCTCGCCTTCCAGCTCGGCCCCGTGCTTCCGAACGGATCGCAGATGGTCGAGCCCACCGGGGTCGTCGAAGTCGAGCGCGCCGAGAATGGCGATGCGTCGACCGTCCGTATCATCACGCAGTACAGCAACGTCGAAGCGGGACAGGGGATCGTTCCGATCGACAAGTTCATGCTCGGCAACGAGGCGCGCCCCGCTCCCCTCATGCTTGGCACTGAAGGACATGTGATCTTCGTACCGGATCGCTCCGTGCTGCCGACCGTTCAGAGCTACGTGGTGATCGATGTCACGGCGAAGGATGGCGCGAAGCTCGGCGACCAATACACGCTGTTCGAGCCGCGTCGCAGGGTGCTGATCAAGAACCGCGGTGACGAAACCGCGATGGTCCCCGAGGAGCGAGTTGCGCTCGGTCAGGTGGTGAAGGTCACGGACCGCGGCACGACGCTCATCCTCGTCGATCAGCAGAATCCGTCGGTGAAGCTCGGCACGAAGGTCCGTCTCACCGCGCGCATGCCGTAGCGCGCGGCGCTCTCGGGCGCCACAGCACCATCGAGCGGGGG
>JACCWE010000093.1 GCA_013697785.1 Gemmatimonadaceae bacterium | reverse complement strand
TCACGCCCAGCTCCCCACTCAGCTGCCGGATCGACCGCTTCGGATCGCTCGCGAGCCGCACCGCTTCCCGGCGAAACTCCTCACTAAACTTCTGGGGTCCCCGTTTGCGCATCTGACACCTCCTGCTTCGAATCTCTCTCGAAGCTGTTGAGGTGTCCACTAAACCCGGGGAAGTTCAATTCGCATTTTCCGTCGTCATCCGTGCTCCTGATCCGTTCAATTCTTTTCCCAATGCAGGTACCTCTTCGCTCTACCCTGCATAAAGACGGGGCACCACTTTCGCGGCGCCCCGTCTTTACTCGCTGAACCAGCTCGAGCTACATCACTGCAGCGGCGCCACTGGTGAGACCTTCACGTCGACATAGTTCACCGACCCGCGGTCGCGAGCGCGAATTGCGAGCGTGTTGCTCCCGCCCACGTTCAGGTACGACAGCGGCACCGAGAAGGTGAGTGAGCCCTTGTTCGCGCAGTTCTCGTGCGACACCAATCCCGTGTTCGCGTTGAACGAATAGTTCCCCGCGTCCGGACCATTAAAGCTGTAGAGCGGCGCGCCCGAAGGGAGCATCGTCAACGGGTTGCCGTTGACGTACACGGCGATGTCGTTGTCTATCGCCGCCGTGATCCTGAGCGGTGCCGTCCAGCCAGCCGGCAGCGGGAATGTCTTCCGGAGCAGCATGTCCGTGCCGACGGCCCACGACGGGTTCAGAGTGAAGCCAGGCTCGCTGTTTACCGGGCATACGGTGCCGTTCAGATCACCGTTGCCGAACGGACCGCTCGCCGTGTTCCACTGCGCGGTGGAGAAGTCCGGCGCTTCGAAGCCCAGATCGTGCCCCTGCGGTCCATCGAGATACAGATACGACGAGCCGTACGGTACGATGTCGCCGCCCGTCGCCGCGTAGCTGACGCCGTTCGCCGGCTCGACCGACACGTTCTGCGGGAAGCCGGAGTTTGCGGGCGCCGGTGCAAACGTCACCGTCGGATCCGCGAAAGTGCCGACCGCCTGCACCGAGTTCGAACCGGCGCCGACGACCCAGCTGCTCACCGTCGCGATTCCCGTCGCATCCGTCGCGACGGTGGAGCTCGAGCCGCCGCCGACCGTGCCGCCGCCGCTCGTGACCGAGAACGCCACGTTCACGAGCGACACCGGTGATCCCCGCTGCGTCGAGACGAGCGCAGAAGGCGGATTTGCAACCGCAGCACCGGCCGGCGCAGTCTGCACCGGGAACGGCGTCGGGTTCGTCTTGAGATACACCTTCGTATCCACGCCGCCGAACGGGCTGAAGGATTTCGCGAGGCCGGTCTTTCCACCGCTGCCGGCGTACGCGTTCTCCGGAAGCAACATGCTCGCAACCGCGTCGCCGAGCGCGGAAGCTGTACGCGTCACTTCGCCACGCATCGCGAGATCGAACATTTGGCGCGCGCCGAGCGATGCCGTTTGCGTCGTGCACAGTCCGGCGATGGTGCCGCCCGGAGGAAGCACTTCGATCGACGTCGGCGAGATGTTGTGTGCGAGGAATACCGTCGGAATCTCGACGCCGTTCGCGAGGCAAAGTCCAACGGTCAAGCTGGAGGTCAGCGAGACTTCGGGCGAGACCTTGATGTCGTAGTACGGACCATACTGGTCGAGCGTGGTGTGCAGCGGCGGCGTGGGCGCAAGCTTGCTGATCGCGACCAGCAGCGCCGGGCCCGTGAACGAGTTCGGAGGAATCTGCACGCCGGCGTTGCCGTCGCCCGTCAAGACGATCTGTGTCGTGTTGCTCGGGAAGATCACCTTGTTCACCGTGCCGCCATCGCTCGGGTCACCGGGCAGCGTGAGTCCGGTGGTGGGCAGGCCGACGGTGCAATAGAGCCCTGTCTCGAAGGCCAGCAGCGCGCTGCGGGTGGCGGGCGAGTATCCGCCTACGAGTCGTCCCGCGTTGAACTGCCTGAAGGTGAAGTCGAGCAGACGGAAGACGAGCGTCCGCGCGTCCGCCTGGTGTCGCGTGTTGATGTAGAGCAGCACCACCGCGTACGTCGCCGCGGCAACGAGTCGCTCGCCGCTCCGCGCGGGGTAGAGCGTCGTGATCATGTTCGCGGTTTGCGCCACGCTCGGACAGCCGGTGGACACGATGCTCTCCTGAACCGTAGGAGCCACGGGTGCGGTCGGACTGCTGCTGCTATCCGAGCACGCAGTGATAAAAAGTGCTCCAGCTGCAACGGCCAGACACGCTGACATCCAGGTACGCCACATTCGTCGGATCCCCCAAGTTCTGATTAGACCTGCCTCTAACCCGTATAGCGTAATTCCTACTGCTTACCGGTCGTCACGAGGCGCTGAAAGCGTGGATCATCTGCGATCGTGCGCCAGCGCCAATTATTGTCGGAATTGAAACCGGCTGCAACGTTAGGGTTCGCAGCGAGAAAAATCGAGAGCGATTTTATTGCAGCCGCCTTGTCGCCGACGAGTGCCCACACGTATGCCCGGTCGTACTCGAGATCCCTCGTCGGATCGATGTCGGCGGGGGCCTTCACCGCCGTAAGCAGATGTTTCGCGCTATCGGTGAGCGTCGCACGCGTGAGCACCGCTGCCACGCCCATCCGGGTAGACGCGATCGCGTACTGCCGCGACGACTCGGGGTTGAGCTTTACTATGGAGTCCGCCAGCCGCCACGCGGCTGGAACGTCCGGCTCCATCGCCTTCGTCGCCATGAGGCTCAGGCGGCACTCGCCGAAGCGAGGGTCTGTAGGGAAACGCTTGCCGCCGACATCGCACCAGTGCACCGCCTCGGTAAACTGCGCGTCGTCGAAGGCGAGATTGAAGAGACGCCACACGATGACGTCGATGTTGCTGAGATAGGCGTCCTGCTCGTAGGCGCGCCGTGCCGCGAGACGTGCGCTCGTCACGTCATCCGTGTGCGTGAGCAGGGAGCTGAGCACCCCCCACGCGCCCGCCTGCGCCGGATTGATCTTCACGGCCTGCTCGAGATCACTCTGCGCATCGGCGAGGAGCTGCTTCGCCGCCGCCGCGCCGGGCTCGAGGCCCAGCAGGTAGCGCCAATAGCGCAGAGTGCCGCGCAACTCCAGCGCGTCGGCGCTCGTGGCCGAGAGCGAGAGCGCGCTGTCCGCGTACGCGAGCCCGACCGTCACCCACTTCGACGCGCTCGTCTGATCGTCGCCAAAGAAGCGCGACGCGCGGTAGGCGAGCGATCCGCGGAGTGTCGGCACCGCGGGCCAGGCGGGATCGAGCGCGGCGGCCTGCGCGAGCAGCGTGTCCCCACGCTGCACCTCGCTCAGAACGGCCGCGGTGTCGCTCGCCCTGATCGCCGTCTGCTCACTCCGGAAGTGCTGCTCCGCCTGCTGCAGCAGCGCCCACGCATCCGCGTTCGTGGTTCCCTCGCGCTGTTCGCGGAGCAGCACCTCCGTGCCCAGGCGACGGCGGAGAAATTCTGCGACGCGATTGGCGAGCGTGTCGCGGAGCGCGAGCGGATTCCCCTTCGGCTGCTCGAAGCTCGCGCGCTCGAAGTCCGTGCCCGTGCCATCCTTGAGACGCACGTTGACGCGCAGCTTGTCCTTGTCCGGCTCGATCGATCCGACCACGAGCGTCCCCGCGCTCAGCGCGCGCGCGATGCTGTCGGGCGCGACTCCGCCCTCGCGGAAGAGCGCCGCGCCGTTCGTCGATACGACGTCGAGTCCGGGCACCGCGCTGAGTCGCGCGATCAGCGTCTCGGTGAGTCCGTCCGAGAGATACGAGAGCTCGTGCGTCTTGCTGTCGTCCTCGAAGTACATCACGGCGATGCGCCGCGGATCGAGCCCCGTGCTGCTCCCCGCATTCCGGATGTGCGCGCCGCGCGTGAAGTGCCACGCGCCCCAGCCCGCAATCGCGAGCACAAAAGCCGACGCGCCCGCGATCATGGCAACCTTCTTCCGCTTCTTCTTCGGATCGATCGCGCGCATCGATGCCGTCGCGCTGCGCGCCGCCATCACCCGGCGCGAGTACGTTGCCCCCGCGGGACGCTGCAGCGCCTGCGCGAATTCCCCCGCCGTCTTGAAGCGATCCGCCGGGATCTTCGCCAGCGCCTTCAGCACCGTGTCCTCGAGCTCGTCGGGGACGTTCTCGCGCACGATCGCGAGCGACGGCACGCGGTCCATCGTATGGCGCGCGATGATCGACGCCGCAGTGGGGCCGACGAACGGCGGCGTTCCCGCGATCATCTCGTAGAGCACGCAGCCGAGCGCGTACACGTCGCTCCGCCCATCGATGTCCTTCTCGCCCATCGCCTGCTCGGGACTCATGTAGGTCGGCGTGCCGAGCGTGATGCCGGTCTGCGTGAGCTTCTCGTCGCCCATCGCGCTCACGGCATGCGCGATGCCGAAGTCCGCGACGATCGCGTGACCGTCGTCGAGCAGGATGTTCTCGGGCTTGATGTCGCGATGAACGATGCCGTTGCGGTGCGCATAGTCGAGGGCCGACGCCACCTCGATCGTGATCTGCACCGCCTCATCCACCGAGAGCTGCTGCTCGCGATCGAGCCGCGCGCGCAGCGACTCACCGGGGATGAAGGGCATGACGTAGTACAGCAAATGATCCGGCGTCTCTCCGGAATCGTAGAGCGCCAGGATATGCGGATGGCTGATCTTCGTGGCGAGTTGGATTTCGCGGCGAAAGCGCTCGGGGCCGAGCGCCATCCCCAGATCCGGAAGCAGCACCTTGATCGCGACCTCGCGATCGTGTTTCTGATCCTTCGCGAGGTACACGGTCGCCATGCCCCCACGGCCCAACTCGCGCACGATCTCGTACCGCCCTTCGAGAGCGGCCTGAAGCCTTTCGAGACCGTTCGTCGCCAATTCCCCTGCCCTGCGGTTAAGAGACGCTAAGCAGCGAAGATAGGGCTCTGGTACGTACTTGGCCAGCGGGTGAAACGTTCTTTAACGTGGCACCGAATCCGAGGCTGCCGCGCTGCGATAAACCGTTCCGCCCTTCATCACGAAAGTTGGCCGCTCGAGCACCGTCACGTCCGTCAGCGGATCGCCGCGCACCGCGATCAGATCCGCCCATGCGCCCGGCGCCACCGTCCCTACCTTCTCCGACCATCCGAGCAGATCGGCGGCGTTCGACGTCGCCATCTGGATGGTCTGGAGCGGCGTGAGCCCGAGCTCGAGGAGATACTTGAACTGCTTCGCGTTGGTCCCGTGCGGATAGACCCCCGCGTCCGTTCCGAACGCCATCCGCACCCCCGCCGCGCTAGCCCGCCGCCAATTCACATTCTGCGCTTTCCGAAGCAGCCGCTCCTTCTCGATCATCTTGTCGGGCAGCTCGATCTCCTTTCCGTGCTCGAGGATGTACGCATCGGTATAGATGTCGGGCACGAGGAAGGTGCCGTGCTCCTTCATGAGGCGCACCCCCTCCTCGTCCACCAGCCCGCCGTGCTCGATCGACGCGACACCCGCGCGCGTCGCCCGCTTGATCGCCTCCGCGCCGTGTGCGTGCGCAGCGACCTTCCTCCCCCACGTCGCGGCCTCGGTCACGACCGCGTTGAGCTCCTCTTGCGAGTATTGCGGCGCCCCCACCGACTCCTCCTCCGAGAGCACCCCCGCGCTCGCGAGCACCTTGATCCAGTCCGCTCCGTATTTGATGTTCGTGCGGACGGCCTTTCGAAGCTCATCGACGCCGTCGGCGATGTTGCTCATCCCCTGGATGTGGACGTACGGCGAGAAGTTGTTGAGATCCCCATGGCCACCCGTCGCACTCAGCGCCAGCGTTGCCACCAGCATCCTCGGCCCCTCCATCACTCCCTCGTTGATCGCGTTCCGCATCGCGACATCGATGAGCTCCGGGGCGCCGACGTCGCGCACCGTCGTGAACCCCGCCTCGAGCGTCCGCTTCGCGTAGATGTGCGCGCGCACCGCGGCATCGATCGGACTGCGGCGAAAGAGATCGGTGTAGTAGTCGTGGCTCTCGCCGGAGAGATGCGTATGCACGTCGATGAGCCCGGGCAGCACGGTAACATCGCCGAGATCGAGCACCGGTACGCCGGCTGGCGCGGTGCCACCCGCGGTTACCGAAGTGATCTTCTCTCCGTCGACGACGATCATCGCGTTGTCGAAGCGCTTTCCCGAGCGCGGCTCGATGACGTGCGCCGCGCGCAGCATGACGCGCTTCTTAGCAGCGCCCGGCGCCGCACCACTCTGCGCACGAGACGAGGCTGCGGGCGCTGCGAGCGCGACGATCGATGCTGCGAGAAGAGCGAAAACGGTGCGCGTCATTGTGGACTCGTTGAGGTATCCTGCATGCTGCGGAGCGCTGCATCGTACTTCGCCGCCTTGATCTCAAGATCGAGCTCGTCGACGCGCGCCTTGAGCGCGGCGTCGTATGCATCACGCGCCGCGGCGCCTGCCGACGTCACCGCGCTCGCGGCATTGCCCAGCGCTGCGCTCGATGACTGCTCTACCCCGGTCACGTTGCCGTGCGCGCCGAAGCTCAACGCGATCTTCCCCGCGCCCAGGATCTGCGTTCCGAACGAGATGTTGAGAATCGGATCCGCCGCCGAGACGAGCGGCACGATCCGCTCCTCCGCCACCGAGAAGGTCGCGTTGCGCGCATCGATGGCGTCGGCCACGTGCACGCGAATCACGCGCATGATCGGCTCTCGAAAATAGATCTTCGCGCACACCGAATCCGCGCCCGTACATCCGATCGCCGAGCCGCTCGCCACGGGTGCCGGCTCGAGCGCGCTCGTCGGTTCGGGTAGCGGTGACACACTCAAAAACAGATTCGCGAGCGTGAGCAGCTCGAGGTCGCGCGTGTACGCCGCATTCTGCCGCGCGATCGCCGACCATGCGGCCTGCGGCTCCGGCGCCGCCGGCAGCTCCGTCAGATCGAACGTGCGTACCACGTGCTTCGTCCGCTCCGCCGCCGGCTTCGCCTTCGTCGCCATGCCGCACGTCGTGTCGCGCGGCGCGGCGACGCCGCCTCGCGTGATGGTCCCGAGCACTCCCGCGATGCCCTTCGCGATCGTCGTCGCGATCGCCGCCCGCTGGTCGGCACCGGCATAGTTGAGCGACGCGAGCACGCCCGTCTCGCTCACCTTCACGCCGAGCGTCTGGTCGATGGTCGCGGAGGGACGAATGCCGAGCCGGTAGACCCGGCGGCGGTCGGGAACCGTGGTGACCGTCAGCGTCCAGCTCGTGGACAGTGAGTCGTGCGGAACGCACACGCCGCGCTCGCGAACGACCTCGTGAAAGCGCGCGACCTTCGCGTCGACGATCAGTAGATCGCGCGTGAGGAAGTAGCGGAGGCCCTCGTCCGGCGCCTTCGCGGTCTCGAAGGGGCCGCTGGTATTGAGCGTCCCCGGCCGGGCGCATGCACCGGTCGCGCAACTCAGGAGTAGAAGGAGTATTCGGGACGCACGCTTCATGAATCCTCTGCAGTCATGGCGGGTGAACCGTACGGCGAATTGAATCGTCGAGAATATGATAGGGTCGCAGTGCGCACTCGGCTACTCGCCGCGGGTGCGGGTTGGACAGGAGGTGCGTCATGCCGTCACGTCGCACGGGACTCGCTCGCACTCTGCTATTCGGCGCGCTGCTCGCA
>JACCWE010000084.1 GCA_013697785.1 Gemmatimonadaceae bacterium | reverse complement strand
GACCGGCGGCGTCGTCGAGAAGGCCCCCAGCAGCGCCGGCACGACCAGATCGACCTGAATCGCCTCGATTCTGCCCGTGTGATCGCGGAAAAGGCAGCGTCCCGCATCGAGCTCGAGCAGGTATCTGCGCATACGCGCGTCCTCCGGGTCCAGGTCGAGCAGAGTCAGCGCGCGGGCCGCCTCGGACTCCGAGCGCATCCCGAACACGAACGTCGCGCCGACGAGGTTCTCGAGCGACTCCCGCTCGCCGATCATGCCGTCCGCGAGCAGCTGCGTGCTGATGATCGGCACTGCGAGCTCCGATCGCCCCATGCGTTGCAGTGAGGCAAGCAGCGCCCGGCCGATCGGATCTCCGAGCAGACGCCAGCCCTCGTCGAAGGAGAACAGCTTCAGACGATCGCGCTCGGCGCTCATCAGGTGCATCGCGAACATCGCGATCAGGCGCACGATCTGCTCGCCGACTCGCTCGGACTGTGAGTATTCCGAGCGTCGCGCGCCCGGCTGCGGGCCCGGCAGATCCCTGATCGGCAGGTAGGTCACCGCACGCTCCCCGACTGGCGCCATCCTCACGCCTGGATCGGCGAAGCCGAGCTGGGTGAGGCCCGAGCGAGCGTAGACCTCGAGCGCCTTGCCTACCTGCGTCTCGGTCTCATCCCCCTCCTTCAGCGCGCGCACGACCTCCAGACAGGTGGGGTCCCGCGCGTGGCGCATCACCCGATCCACGGCGCCGACGATCGCCGTCTCCCAGAGGGGCGCGGCGCGTCCCGGGAGCAGGTCGCGGAGAAAGGAGACGGTGGCGTCCTGGGCGAGGTGCGTCGGCGCAACCCGCAGCGGATCGAGCATGCCGCGCAGCGCCGGGTCGGGTCGCAGCGCAACGCACTCCACGTGCGGCGCGACCTCCTCGAGCAGGTGAAAGCGATGATCGCCCTTCGGATCACAGTCGATCACCCTTGCCCCGAGCAAGAAGCCCTCGTACTGAAGCTTCTGCGCCAGCGTCGTCTTGCCCGAGCCGAGCGCGCCGACGCTGAGGATCGTCGCGTTGCGATCGCGGTCAGAGCCCTCCCGCAGGTTGAACCTCACGGGCTGGCTCGATCCGGAGAGCGTGTATCCGAGGTAGAAGCCGGTGCGCGATCCTGCCGAGTGAGACGCGGTGGGCATCATCGCGGCGACCTGCTCGGTGGTCAGCGTGTCGTCGTAACCGGAGACCCTCGTGCGCTGAGCCGGCAGATGCTGGAGGAAGAGCTGCAACTGGTCGCCGAGCGGCCGATGCAGTCGCACCTCGCCGTAGGCGCGCCGGCACATCTCCACCCGCGCCTCGAGCTCTTCCTGCCCGCGCGCCCCGACCGCGATCGCCACAGTGCTTCGCAGCAGCGGAGGCCTGCTCGATGCCTGCAGATATGCGAGTAGATCTCTCGCCTCCTGCGTGCGCTCATAGCCGAGATCGGTCACTCCCTGCTCGCCGTCGGACTCGGCGCGCGCGATCTGGTCCGCGTCCTGGATTCTGCGCCGGGCGATGCGCAGGGCCAGCTCGTTCGGCAGGTAGCGCGCATTCAGAGTCATGTCGATCGCGAAGGGGAGCTCTTCGGGTGCCGCGAACATCAGCTCCGCTCGCGAGCCGGGGAACGGCGATCGCTCGGGCAGCGCACCCATCACGAGCTGCGCCTGCCAGCTGACACCGCCCTCCGAGTCGATGCGCAGCGATCTCCCCCGCTGCTCGACCTCGCAGTCGGCCCAGCGCATCACATCCGCTTCCAGGGGAGCGAGCTGCGCCTCCCCGTTGCGTTCGAATGCGAGCGCTCTGGGCTCGTGCAGCCCGTCGAGGATCGGCTCGCCGAGACCGCGGCAGAACCCGCGCCTGATCAGCCACTGAATCTCTATTACCCGCGCGGGGCGCACCGGCAGATAGTCCAGGAGCCGCGCGTGGGCCTGGTCGGCAGCGACCCTCGCTCGCTCGAGCTCTGCAACGCTCAGCATGCGCCGATCGTGCAGCGAGACACCGCGTCGGATCTCGTCCCACCACTCCCGTGGGTGCCGTCCGACCGCCCTCGATAGGTAGGAGGCGATGTCCTGCTCGGGCTCGCGCAGGCTCGCCACGATAAACACGACGGGAGCGGCGGCGTCGAGATCCTCGAGGCGCCGCCGGTGCTCCTCGACGTAGCCGTCTCGGATGCGATCCGAAAGCTCCGAATCTGAGCCCGCGGACACCGCGCCGCTGCTCATCTCACGCGGGTAGCGCTCGAC
>JACCWE010000069.1 GCA_013697785.1 Gemmatimonadaceae bacterium | reverse complement strand
CGCCTGCGTCGATGTGAGCGCGCCATCGTGCACGCCGGCGAGATTGACCTGCGCGGCGGCGCGCAGCGCGACGAGCAGCTCGTCGCGGATGTTGGCGAGATCGAGGCTGATCGGCCCCGATGGCTTGCGCACGAATTCCACGGCGCCGTGCTCGAGCGCGCGCAGCGCGAGCTCGTCGCCGGCGCCCGATGCCGCGGTGAGCATCACCACGGGGCGCGGCGACTCGCGCATGATCCGCTCGAGCGCGCCGAGGCCGTCGAGCTCGGGCATCTCGATGTCGAGCGTGACGATGTCCGGGTTCAGCGCCTGAATCTTCTGCAGCGCGTCGAGCCCGTGGCGCGCCGTGCCGATGACGCGGAACTCATCGGAGCCCTCGATGAGCTCCGTCACGAGCTTGCGCATGAACGCGCTGTCGTCGACGACGAGCACCGACGGCGCGCGGCTAGAGGACGACACAGCCCTTCCCCATCGACTTCACCTCGAAGCGCCCATCAGCGCCGTGCAGGTAGACGCTCCGCCCGTGACCGCCGCCCACATCCTCGCCGGTGACACGAATGCCGTGGCTCGCGAGCGCGATCCGCGTGGCGATGAGATTGCGCTCGCCGATTGCGGGGCCGCCCTGCGTGAGGAGCGACGCGAACATGCTCGCCCCGCCGGCGAGCTTGGCGACGATACTCGCATCGCGCGCGCCCATTGCGCGCATGCGCTCGAGGAGGAGCGGCACCGCGGTCGCGGCGAACTTCGCGCGATTCTCGCGGTCGCGCGCGAGCGCCTCGCTCGGCAGCAGAATGTGCGCGAGCCCGACCACGTGCGCGCGTGAATCGTACAGTGCGATCGCGATGCACGAGCCGAGTCCGAGCGTGGAGAGCATGACATCTCCCTGCCCGACTGCCGCATCGGCGACGCGCACGCTGATCTCCTTCACAGGCGTCTGAACAGTCGCTCGCGGCTGTCCACGGGCGCGAACTTCGCGCGCGCGGGGCCGAAGAGCGTCTCGACGCGTCCGAGCACGAGAAAGCCGTCGGGCAGCAGCGCATCGGCGAAGCGCTCGAACAGCGCCTCCTGCGTGACGCGGTCGAAGTAGATGATGACGTTGCGGCAGATGATGAGATGCTGCGGCTCCGGAAAGGGCTCGCGCAGCAGATCGTGCCGACGGAACTGTACGCGTGCTCGGACGTCAGCGTGAATGCGATACGGCGGCTGCGTCGAGAAGTAGAGCTGCCGAAGCTCGGCCGGGGTGTCCGAGAGCGTCGGCTCCAGATACACGGCTCGCTCCGCCGATGCGAGGCTCGTCCGATCGAGGTCCGTCCCCAGCACCTCGACGCGATCGAAGCGCTTTCCCTGCGTGGTGGCGTAGCGGTGCATCAGCATCGCCATGGAGTACGGCTCCTCGCCGCTCGCGCATCCCGCGCTCCAGATGCGGAGCTGCGGCTCCACGCGCGCGTACAGCGCCGGGATCAGCTCACCGTCGATGGCCGCGAAGGTCTCGGGATTCCGGAAGAATTTCGTGACGTTGATCGTGAGCGCATCGAGCAGCAGCTCGTACTCATGCGGATCGCGATCGAGCACCAGGCCATAGTCGGCGAAGGTGTGGACGCTGCGCGCGCGCATCCGCACGGCGATCCGGCGGCGGACGCACTTCTCCTTGTAGCTCGCGCAGCCGAATCCGCGCTCGCGAGTGATCTTCTCCGTGAGCGTGTTGAAGCCGTCGTCCTCCAGCGGCACGTCCGTCATGATGCTGCTGTTCGTGCCAGCTCGAGGTTGGTGCGCAGTATCTCGTTGTCGGGATTGAGCGCGAGCGAGCGCTCCCAGTATGCGAGCGCCTGCTCCTTCTCCTGCCACTTGAAGCGAATGTTGCCGAGCTTGAAGTAGACGTCGTAACCGAGCGCGGGATTGAGCTTGATCGCGCGCTGGTATTGATCGAGCGCCTCCTCGTAGCGGAGTGCGCGGTAGAAATAGTCGCCGAGATTCTTGTGCAGCTGCGGAATCGAGCTGCCGTCGCCCATCGCCGCTTCGGCTGCCAGCGCCGCGGCGTTGTAATCGCCTCGCCGCTCCTGCACAGCTGCGAGGGTGTTGCCGAGTACGGCTGCGTTCGGGTGCGCCTTCACGCCCTCGGTGATGAGCTCGAGCGCACGATCGAGATCGCCTGCGAGGCCCGCCGCGAGCGACGCGTAGTGGAACCACGCGGGCGACGGGAGGCGCTTGCCGAGCAGCGCCCGCGCGGCGGCGAGCGATGCATTCGCTTCCTCGACTTCACCGCTGCGCAGCGCGAGCACACCGAACGACGTACGGATGCGCGGATCGTCGCCGCCGCCGCGCGCCAGTGCCTCGTTCAACATCTCGCGTGCCTCTTCGAGATTACCGAGCCGCTCGAGCGCGTACGCCAGGTTGTGAAAGATCGAAGGGCGCGCCGTGGGCTGCGCGGCGGCCTCCCGCAGCGTGAGCACCGCCTCGGACCAGCGCCCTTCGCGCATCGAGACGAGGCTCAGAAAGAAGCGCGCCTGCACGTCCGCGTCGTGGAGCTCGACGACGCGACGGAACTCGCGCGTCGCCTCCTCGAACATCGCCGTGCGATAGAAGGCGACGCCGAGATTGCGATGCTCCTCGACGCGCGCCTCACGCACGACGTCGTCCTGCGGGCGCGACTTGCCGACGCGCGCGATGAATCCCGCCGTCGCGAGGCCGTAAAGCGCCTTCCCCACGTCGAAGTCGCCGATCCCCGATGCTTCGATGAGGGCGGTGACATCACGTCGGCCATCGATCAGCGCAACGAGCGTGTGCTGCGCCGGCGTGAGCTGCGCGTCGCTCGCGGCAACGCGCGCGGCATCGAGCTCGAAGATGAGATCGAAGCTCGGAATCTTCTTCTCGATCAGACTCCACTCATCGACCCGGCGTGCGCCCTCGAGCAGGAGCGACTCGGGGTTGATCGACACGAGGACGTCGTGATCGTCGGGGCGCATGTCCGCCTCGAAGCTGAACGTCCCCTGCACCCACGTGAACAAATAGTAGACGGCTTCTTCGATCTGCACGCGTATGTAGCGGTGCAGCTCCTCGCGCGTGAGAATGTGCTGCTCGATGAGGATCTCGCCGAGCCGCTTGTTCCGCTGCTGCGTCGCCTGCGCATCGATTGCGGCGTCGAGCTCGCGCTGCGTGATCACGTTGTTCTTGACGAGCGTGTCGCCGAGCCGGTCGCGGCGGTTCACGATCGACGCATACGAGATGCGCCCGCGATCGAAGTAGATATAGCCGAAGTTGTTGCGGTCGGTGACGGAGAGACAGCCCGTCTTCTGTCCCATCGCCAGCAGCTGCAGCACGTCCGGCAGGCTCGCCTCGCGCAGACTCCCCTTGATCGCCATCTATCGGAACTCCTCGATGGCGCGGCCCGTGACGTCGGGCCAGTCCCAGAGCACCTTCTCCTCATCCAGGAAGAACGGATCCGCATCGCGGCCATTCGACTGCTTGCGCGGCGCCGGCGCCGTGGCGCCACCCTCGAGCTCTTTCCGCGCGAACGATGCGTTGAGCGGCACACCCACCACATCCGCCGCCTTCATGAGACGATCGACGATTCCGCGCATCTCCGCCACGCTCGGGACCGAGCGCGAGGCGAGGAAATCGATGAGCGGGCGGTCGAGCCGCTCGCCGACGTCCGCGAGGTAGCGCGCATAGAGCTTCTCGCGCAACGCATGGTCCGGCGCCTGGATCTCGACGACGAGCCCACCCTCGAAGCGCGAGCGCAGCCGCTCCTCGAGCCCCTCGATCATCTTCGGCGGATGTACGCTCGCGAAGACGATCTGCCGGCCGTTGTAGAAGAGCGAATTGAAGATGTGGAAGAGCTCTTCCTGCGAGCGCTCCTTCCCCGCGCACTTGTCCACATCATCGAGGATGAGCGCGTCGACGACGCGATAGCGCGCGCGCCACTTCTCGATCTCCTCCGCTTGCAGCGCCTCGATCAGCTCGTCGATGAACTGCGACGCGTTCACGACGGCGACGGTGAAGGCGCCGCCGCTCTGCGCGATCAGCTCGTTGCCGAGGGCGTTGAGCAGGTGCGTCTTGCCGACGCCCGGCGGCCCGTAGACGAAGAGCGGATTGTATTTCTTTCCCGGCTCATCGATGATCGTGTCGACGGCATGCACGGCGAGCTGGTTCGAGGCGCCGACCTCGAGCTCCGAGCGCGTGAGCGCGGGATCGGGACCGGGCGGCGGCTCCGCTCCTCCAACGAGGCGCGCCAGCACGAGCTCGGCCTCGCCCACGCGCTCCGGATCCTTGAACAGCTCGCTCGCCGCGAGCCCCGTGTCGATCTTCTGCGCTTCGGCCTCGAGCTCGCGCAGCCGCCGGATCGATGCCTCGTAGCGTGAGAGGAGCGTGTCGACATCGGGCTCCTCCGTCTCCTCGAGCGCACGCTCGAGCACGAGCGTGACGTAGCCGAGCTGATGCCAGTAGGTCATCGACTCGACGACGCGCACGCGCCAGCTGTCGATGTGCTGCGAGACGACTTCGCTCAAATCCGACAGGAAGCTCGCGAACTCCTGTCCTCGCGCCTGCGACGGCACGAGCAGAGGCGTGTCGGGCTTCTCGCCGAGCAGCTCGCGCACGCTGCGCGCGGTGACGGGCGCCTCCTCGAGCGTCTGACACGCGATCAAGCGATTGAGCGCGCCCTGCAGCTCGCGGACGTTCGTGAAGTTGATGCGCGCGACCTCGTCGAGCACTCCCGCCTCGAAGACGACGCCGCGCTCCTCGCACTTGCTGCGGAGGATCGCGACGCGCGTCTCGTAGTCGGGCGTGCCGACATCCACGACGAGCCCGCCGGTGAGGCGCGTGATGAGCCGGTCGTCGAGGTCCGCGATCTCGGACGGCGGGCGGTCGCTCGTGAGCACCACCTGCTTCCCCGCGCGCTGCAGCGTGTTGAAGAGTCGCAGCATCTCGCTCTGCGTCTCCTTTCTGCCCGCGAGGAACTGCACGTCGTCGAGCAGCAGCATGTCGACCATGTGGAAGCGCCGCTTGAACAGCTCCATCGCGCTGTCGCCGATGGCATGGTTGAGCTCCTCGATGAACTCCTCGAGAGTGACGTACTCCACCGTCATCTGCGGATTGAGCGAGCGCGCGAGATGCCCGATGGCGAGCATCAGATGCGTCTTCCCGAGTCCGGAGCTGCTGTAGATGAAGAGTGGATTGTACGACGTTCCGGGGGACTGCCCTACCGCTCGCGCCGCGGAAACGGCGAGCCGGTTGGCGCCCCCTACTATGTAATTCTCGAAGCGATACCGCGGATCGAGATTCACCGTCAGCGGCCTCCTGCGGCTGCGGCGGCCGGTGGCGTGCTCGTGCCGGCGCTGAGCCTCCGCAGCACGAGTCCGGCGATTCCGCGCAGCGTCTCGAAGACGCCGGTGCCGTGCAGCGCATCCGCGGCGAACGAAGGGACCTCGCGAAAGTTCAGTGCGTCCTCGAGCTCCGGTACGCTCGAGATCAGCGAGCGCGGGAGATCCTGCTTGTTGTACTGGATCACGAGCGGCATGGTGCGCACATCGATGTCGTGCTCCGCGAGATTCGCATGGAGATCCTGCATGCTCTCGATGTTCTCGGCCAGCTGCCGCGCCTGGCTGTCGGCCACGAACACCACACCGTCGGCGCCGTGCAAAACGAGCTTCCGCGTCGCCTGGTAGTAAACCTGTCCGGGCACGGTATAAAGCTGGAAGCGCGTCGAGAAGCCCGAGATCGTCCCGAGGTCGAGCGGGAGGAAATCGAAGAAGAGTGTGCGATCCGTTTGCGTCGCGAGGGAGACCATCTGCCCTTTGCGATCGCCCGGCACCTGCTCGTAAATGTAGTGCAGATTCGTCGTCTTCCCCGACCGCCCCGGGCCGTAGTAGACGATCTTGCAGGTGATCTCACGAGTGGCGTAGTTGACCAGTGACACGGCGCTTCAGGCGAGGGAGATGGACGACTCGCTGCCGTTCGAGTCGCGCGGCGCGCGTCCGAACAGAATGGCGAGATTGCGATTCAGATCATGCTCGAGCGATGCGGCGGAGATCGGCGCCTGCACGGTCGCAGGCGGCTGAGCGTTCTCGAGCAGCGCGCACAACTCCTGAAAGTAGATGCGAACCAGCCCAAGTGAGCTTTCCGCATCGAAAACGGTGAGAAACACGAAGCGGTGTCGGGTGGTCGGAACGTCGCCGATGAAGATTTGCCGGTCCTTCCCCGCATGATACATCTCGCGGAAGGGTTTTCCATCGAGCTCGCGTCCCAGCTCGCCCGCGGACGCATGGATCGCGGCCGCGAGCGCGCACGCCGCCATGACGTCGACCGCGCGCGTGAAGCCGAACTGGCCCATCACCTGACCGTTGGGATGCAGCAGGAGCGCAAAGAGCGCCCGCGCGTCATCGACGAAGGTCTGGAGCGGAGCCTCGATCCACGGCTCCGCGACGTGTGTTCTCACGCGAGAACGCTCAACGACTCGATCATCGCCCCGCGAATCCTGCCGATGTGCGCCCTCGGCTCGGCCAGCGTCACGAGTACGAGTCCGTCGCGCCCAATGGCGCAGATGTGACCCTTCTCCGCCTCGAGCTGGAGAAAGCCGATCGTGCTCAGCCCTGCCGCAGCAGACGTGAGTCGCGCCTTACGATAAAGCGCGGCCGCGAGCGCGGCGACGACGTTGGACTGGATGCCGACCTGCACATTCGAGTCGACGATGATCCCATCCGCCTCGCCGACCACGAGGCAGCCGAGCACGCCGCGCTGGCGGATGAGTGGAGAGAGTATGCTGTCGAACGGTGACGCACTCATGCGACCTCCTCGAGCCACGTCGTTGCACGTTGCACGCATCGGTCCAGCACTCTGCGTACGAACCCGAGCGGCACCGATCGCCCAGCCGCCACCAGCACCATCGACTCATCGATCGCAGGCGCCAGCGCGATCGTCGCAAGCTCCGTCTCGTACACGACCGCCTTCCACACGCCGAGGTCGAGGTGGCGCACCGCGCGCAGCGCCTCATCGCGCACGCCCGTGAGCGCAGCGCCGACTTCCTGCGATACATCCTCGCCATCGGCCGTGACGTAGAGTCCCGCTGCCACGAGGCCGTCGGCGTTGAGCAGCAGCGCCGTATGCTCGCCCTCGCCCAGGATGTCAGCGAAGAGAAGACGCGCCTCTTCCTCGACGCGGCGCTGCGCCGCAACGAGCTCCGCGTGTCCGGGAGCGCCATTGCCGTGGCCGGCGACGTGTGCGTAACGCAGCAGCCTCCGTACCATTCGGAGCGCCGTCGCGATCGACGAGTCGCCCCGATCGTGCGTCGCCGCCGTGCTCAGATGCTTCTCGGCCTCGGCCAGCTTTCCCTGCTTGAAGAGGACGTACCCCATTCCCTTGCGCGCGCCGACATGTGCCGGCGCGAGGCGAAGCACCATGTCCCACTCATCGAAGGCCTCCTGCAGCTCGCCGCGATCCACGCGAATCCGCGCGAGAAGATCGTGCGCGTCCGCGTTGTGCGCGTGCCGCTCGAGTCCGCGATGGGCGACCTTGAGCCCGAGGTCGAGCTGACCCGCGCGGCGCAACGCCTCGCCGAGCTGCATGAACACGAGGCTCGACGGATCGCGCGCGAGCTCCTCACTCAGCCTTCTGACCTCATCAGACATCGACGTGCTCCTGGAGCAGGCAGCGAAGCCGGCTCGCCGCATCGCGGGCCGCCTTGATTCGTTGTGCGTCGGGACTTCCTGGATTGAGCCTCAGCGACCGTTCCCACGAGGCGAGCGCGTCGAGATAGTCGCCAGCCCACGCGGCGCAGTAGCCGCTCTCGGCGTGCAGATCGGAGTTGAGCGGATCGGCCTCGATTCCGCGCGTGACGGCGCGCGCAGCGTCGTCCTGGCGTCCGAGCCTGTTGAGCACGCGCGCGAGCAGCAGATGTCCTTCCGCCAGCTCCGGCGTGTCCATGGTGATGCGCTCGCAGATCGCGAGCGCGACGTGCACCTCGCCCGAGTGCAGTGCGACCGCGGCTGCTTCGAGCGGCATCACCGTCGTCGGCGACGCGGGAGTCGCATCGCTCGGGACGTCGGACGGATGCACGCCGTCGCGCAGCTCGACGATTCCCGTCGACAGCAGCCCGTACGCGACGCGCGCGACGTCGAACTCACTCTGCGCCAAGAGCGTCGCGATTGCGCGCAGGTCGCGCGAGCCATCGATCTCGGCGAGCACTTCCCACTCACGAGGCCGCAGGTCGAGAAACCCCGGATGATCGTCGGCGACCGGCGCGAGCACGGGGATGACGCCGAGGTGCGCGACCTTTCCCTCGATGCGCGACCACTCGTCGATGCGGCGCGCAGCTTCCATTAGCAGGGACTCCGTCGAGATGCGGATGTTCGCCTCGGCCGGCGCGTCGCTGATCTCCTGCTCCTCGAAGGAGAAGAATCCCTCGCGCCACGACATCAGCTCGAAGACGACTTCCTCGACCTGGAAGCGCACGTGCCGCTCGAGCTCCTTCCTCGTGAGCGAGCCGCTCTCGACGAGCAGCTCGCCGAGCTTGCGGCGCGACTGCAGCGAGCGCTGCGCGTCGCGCGCGCGCGCGAGATCGGCCTCGGTGATCTTCCCGGCGCGCAGGAGCAGCTCGCCGAGCGGATGCGGGTTGCTGCGTATCGCCGCGAACACTACGGCGCCGTGGTCGAAGTAGACGGTCCCCTGGTTATCGCGCAGCACGGACGTGACCGTGAGCGCGCCGGTCTTTCGGCTGAGGTCGAGCAGCTGAAAGACATCATGGATGCCGAGCTCGCGAAGTGGTCCCTCGATGGCCATCTACGCAACCTCCTGTCGGCTCTTGAAGATCCGGAGGAGATCGGCGGCCGTGCGCGACTCGCGGCGCGCCTTGCGTGCGTAGTCGCTATCAGGCTCGAGCTCGACGACGCGCTGCCACGTCGAGATCGCGTCGCGGTAGCGGTGGCGGTCGGCGAGCAGCTGCCCCTTGAGGAAGAGCGCGAGCACGTGGCGCGGGTCGAAGCGCAGCACGCGATCGATTGAGATCGCGGCGTCGTCGTAGCGGTCGAGCTCGAGCAGCACTTCGCTGAGCGACAGCAGCGCGTCGATGTTGTACGGATCGCGGCGCAGCAGCTCGACGAGCGGCGGCAGCGCGGCGTCGACGCGCCCGAAGCGCCGGCGCACGTTCGCGAGCGCGAGCATGGCCTCGACGTACGTCGGCACGGCTTCGAGCGCCGCGAGCAGCGACTCTTCGGCTTTTGCCGGCTCTCCGCGCTCGGCGAGCAGGCGCGCGAGCTCGTAGTGGACCACCGCGAAGTCGTGGTCGAGATCGAGCGCGTTGCGGTACGCCGCGATCGCGCCGTCGACGTCACCCGCGGCGCGCGCGACATCGCCGAACTCCTTGAGCACGTCCGCGCGCGCAGGGGCCAGTCGTCGCGCGCTGCGCAGCAGCTCCCGCGCCGCAGCGGGATCC
>JACCWE010000053.1 GCA_013697785.1 Gemmatimonadaceae bacterium | reverse complement strand
GCTCTCGACCGAGGCGCTGCGCGGGGGGCCGGCGCTGCGGCTGCCCGCGCGCACGACGTGGGGCGCCACGCTGAGCACCGATGCGCGCAAGCGAAAGCAGCTCTCACTCACGGCGACAGGCTTCGTCGATGATGGCGGGGCGGGACATGGCACGACGCTCGGTGCGGCGCTCGCTGCGCGCGTCACCGACAGGCTCCTCATCGATCTCGCGCCGTCGCTCTCGTATTCGAACGAGGGGCTGCAGTATGTGCAGCATCTCGACAGGTCGACGACCGGGAGTGGCTACGTAGTCGGGAGGCTCGCGCAGAAGACGGCATCGCTAACGGCGCGCGTCGACCTCGCAATCAGCTCGGGTGTCACGCTTCAGTTGTATGCGCAGCCGCTCATTGGTTCGGCGAGGTACGACAACTTCGGGGAGGTGATGGCCCCGAGGGCGACGAGCATGGATGATCGCGTGCAGCCACTCACGTCGATGGATGGCGTGGCGGACCCGTCATTCGGCACGCGCAACGTGCTCGCGAATGCGGTGATGCGGTGGGAGTATCGGCCGGGGTCGACGCTGTTCGTGGTGTTCACGCAGCAGAGGGACGCGCTGGTGGACGATCCCGCGTGGAGATTCGGACAGGCGACGAGGCAGTTGTGGCGCGTGCCGGCGAGCAGCGTGTTGCTGGTGAAGTGGAGCTACTGGTGGGCGCCGAAATAGTGATTCCTTAGCACTAAGATTTCACCGTACTTCCCTTCTTCGAGAACAGCGGCGGGATGCAAAACGCCGCCCAAATGAACTCCAACCCGATGAACCCCCACCGCCGGTCGTGTACCGCGGTCAGCCCCAGCAGCACCGACCCGACGAAGTTCAAAATGTTGAACCACCTGTCTCGGCGATCCATCTTCCCCATCTGCAGGGCGGCAAAGGCAATCAGCACCAGGATTGCCCCCGAGATCGACATTAGTTGATACAGCACGGCTGCTCCGCGAGATTGAGTTGGACCGAATGGATAATCATACCGTACCAGCCACCCGCCCTCAGAGCTGGCCCCGGCTCGTGCTCGCGCTCACCGCGCGCTCGCTTCGCTCTCCGTCGCTCGGAGTCGCGCTGCTCCGCGTCGCGTGGCGTTTCAGGAAACGCGGCTGGTACGGCATTCCGCCTTTCCTCCCGCTCCCGCCGCGCGACTACGTACGCTGGCGAATGTACACCGCGTACGGCGACTACGATGCCGTCGCACCCGCGGACGATGTCGAGCGCTACGCGCGATGGGCGGTGCGCCCGCAGTGACCGGCGCTGCCGTGCGCTCGCTCGAGGAAGGCATTCGTGCGCAAGGGTTCGGGCTGGGATTCGATCTCGTCGGCATCACGACGCTCGGTACCGTCAGCACCGCGCCCCACTTCGATCGCTGGCTCGACCGTGGCTACGCCGGCGAGATGCACTATCTGCCGAAGTGGGCCGACAAACGCCGCGACTCGCGCCTGCCGTACGAGGGAGTGCGGAGCGCGATCGTCGTGGCGATGAACTACGGAGGCGCCGAACCCTCCGGCCCCGTCGCGCGATACGCACGCGGCGACGACTACCATGATGTGCTCGACGCGAAGCTCCGCGAGCTGCACGCGTGGATCGGCACGGAGCTCGGGCGCGCTGTGCGCGGTCGTGCGTACGTGGACACAGGACCGCTGCTCGAGCGCGACCTCGCCCAGCGCGCCGGGCTCGGCTGGTTCGGGAAGAACACAAACCTCCTCAATCCGCAGCTCGGCTCCTTCTTTTTTCTCGGCGCGCTACTAATCGAGCTGGATCTCGTACCCGACGCGCCCTTCGAGAGCGATCGCTGCGGAACGTGCACGCGATGCATCGACGCGTGCCCCACGCATGCGATCGTCGAGCCGCGCGTGCTCGATGCGACGCGTTGCATCTCGTATCTCACGATCGAGGCGAAGGGTGAGATCCCGAAGGAATTCCGCGAGGCGATCGGAGGTCTGATTTACGGCTGCGACATCTGCCAGGATGTTTGCCCGTGGAACGAGAAGTTCTCGAAATCGCTCGAGGAGTCCGCGTTCGCCTTGCGGCGCGCGTTAGGAGCCGGCGGCGACCTCAAAGACGCGCGGACGCTCGCCCGCGAGTTGCTCGCCATGTCGCAGTCCGAGCTCAGCGCCGCGTTCAAGGGCTCACCGATGAAGCGGGCAAAGCGACGGGGCCTGGCGCGCAACGCGGCAGTTGCGTTAGGCAATGTCGGGGTGGCGGATGACCTGCCGGCACTGGAGGCCGCGCTCTCGCACGACGAGCCGCTCGTACGCGAGCACGCCGCTTGGGCGCTGGCGCAGCTTCGGCATCGCGGATCATTCACTCGGTAGCGCGCTCAGCCCGCGCGCCGGATCAGCGCTCGTCGCGATCCCGCCTCACCTCGACGCGCTTCCCCTTGATGGTCGTGGCCTGCAGCGCCGCGATCACGTCGTCGGCGAACTCCTCCGGCACCTCCACCAGCGAGTAGCGATCGGTGATCCGCACGGCGCCGATCGCGCCGGCATCGATCCCCGCCTCGTTGGCGATTGCCCCCACCAGATCGCCCGGCCGCACCTTCGCCTTTCGCCCCGCGCCGATGTACAGCCGCGCACTCGAAAGCGGGACGTCGGACTTGGAAGCTGAAACCCGGGACTCAGAGCGATCCTTCCGGCGTCGGGCGCTCCGCGCGTCGAGTTTCGCCTCCCGTGATCCGTGCCCCGCGTCCCGTGTCGCCCTCGTGGGAATCTCCTCCTCCAGCAACACACCATCGAGCCCCCCACGCTGCTTGAGCGCGGCCGCGGCGATGTCGAGCGGGTCGAACTCCGCCGCCAGCGACTCGGCGACGGCGCGATAGGCATCGAGATCACCTGCCAAAATCGTGGCGCGGAGCTCGGCCCGGCTTTGTTCGAGGCGGTGCGTAAGCAGATCGGCCACCGTAGGGACGGTGGCGATCTCGATGCGCTGCTTGGTCAGCCGCTCGATGTTGCGGAGCAGCCCGCGCTCCCGCGGTTCGGCGAGCGTGATCGCCACGCCCTCCCGCCGCGCGCGCCCGGTGCGTCCGATGCGATGCACGTATGCCTCGGCCGCCGACGGCACACCATAGTTGATGACGTGCGACACGTGTGGTACATCGAGCCCGCGCGCCGCTACATCGGTGGCGATGAGGAGGTCGGTGGTGTGGGCACGGAAGCGCTTCATCACGCGGTCGCGCTGATCCTGCGACAGCCCGCCATGCAGCGCTTCGGCTCGCAGGCCGCGCCCGTTGAGCATCTCCGTCAGCTCGTCCACCTCCGTGCGCGTGCGGCAGAACACGATTGTGGCGACGGGACTCTCGACGTCGAGGATGCGCCCGAGCGTCGCCTTCTTATCGGCGCGCGACACGATGTACGCCACTTGCCTTACTTTCGGCGCATTGCCCTCGGGCACTACCTCGCGGTCGATGCGGACGTGCACCGGATCGCGCAGATGCGCCGCGGCGATGTCGGTGATGCGCGGCGGCAGCGTTGCCGAGAAGAGCACCGTCTGTCGCTCCGCCGGCGTGGCGGCGATGATCGCATCGAGATCCTCGGCGAATCCCATGTCGAGCATCTCATCGGCCTCGTCGAGCACCAGCATGCGCACGCTCCCGAGGCGCAGCGTTTTGCGGCGGATGTGATCGAGCGCGCGACCGGGTGTGGCCACCACCACGTCGACACCACGCTTGAGCGCGCGGAGCTGCGTCTCCATCGGCGCGCCGCCATAAATCGGCAGCACCTGGACGCCGAGCCCGCGTCCATAGCGATGCACCGCCTCGGCCACCTGCATCGCGAGCTCGCGCGTGGGGACGAGGATGAGCGCCACCGTCCGTTCGCGCGGCAGCGCATCCGGCGTGAGGCGTTCCAGCAGCGGGAGTGCAAACGCCGCCGTCTTCCCCGTGCCCGTCGCCGCCTGACCGAGGAGGTCACGCCCCGCGAGGAGCGGCGGAATCGCTTCGCGCTGCACGGGCGTAGGCTCCTCGTAGCCCAGGGCCGCGAGCTCGGCGAGCACGCGGGGATCGAGGTCGAAGGAGGCGAACTGCGCTCCGTTTTTCGCGTCCGTTTTTTTCACCAATGCTGCGGCCATTTCGTCTGCATCCTCTCCGATTGCGTGAACTCGATCACTTCGCGCGTGGCGCCAACGCTGACAACTCGCAATCCGTAACGTTGCCTAGTAATACCATAAGCACAGAGGCATCCGCGTGGCTGCCTCCTCCCTCGTTCCCAATCCGGCCGCCATGACCTCGCCCGCCTCCGTCCGTCACTTCCGCTGGACCGACCTGCCCAAAGAGTCCGTCACCGCGCAGCTCTCACGTCGCCTCGTGACCGGCGACCGCATTATGCTGGCACAAGTCTACTTGAACAAGGGATGCGTAGTCCCGCGACACTCACACGAGAATGAGCAGATCACCTGGATCGTGGAGGGGGCACTCAAGTTCTGGATTGGCGAAGACGGTGCAGAGGAAGTGATCGTCCGCGCGGGCGAGGTGCTGCACATTCCCGCGAACGTGCCGCACATGGCCGAGGCGCTCGAGGACACGCTGGACGTGGACATCTTCAGCCCGATTCGACAGGACTGGCTCGACCACACCGATAGCTACTTCCATTCGAACGTGGAGAAATAGCGATGTGGCGAGCTTGGCTTAGTCGCGCGGACGCTTGGTGAACAGGCTCTTCGAAATCATGACGTGCGCGCCCATGGTGCCGTCCACGAGCTGTGTGATGCGCACGTCGCCGGCCGTACTCAGCAACTGGTAGGCATCCTCGCGCGACAGGTGATAGCTGTCGCCGAGTAGCGCGATCGCCTGACGGGTGGCGATCTTCGTGGCCACCGTCAGGTTGGAGTCCGCGCCCATCGCGATCCAGTCCGTACGCGTCTCCGCGCGGGGCCAATCGAAGTGCAGGTCCTTGCGTACGATGAGCTGGAACCGACCGCGCAGTGCCGTCTCGAGCGCCGTGATGTCGACCTCGCCGTCGCCCTGCGCCGCGTGGCCGTCGCCGATTTCGAGTAGCGCGCCGCGCGTGTGCACCGGGATGTAGAGGATCGTTCCGGCGACGAGCGCCTTGTTGTCGAGATTCCCCGCGTGCGTTCCGGGCGGAGCGCTGTTGATGCGCCCCTGCTCGGGACTTGGGGCGTCACCGATGCTCCCGAAAAATGGATGCAGTGGAATCTCGATCCCGAGTGAATCGGAGAAACGCGCGACCATACGCTGCAGGTCGAGCGGAATCACACGCATGCGCGACTCGCCCGGGAAGTCCTCGGGAAGGAAGCCGCCGCGTGGTCCGAAGCCGTTGCATGCAGACGGCAGGTCGACCGCGATAGACTCGATCCTCACCTCGAGCACGTCCCCCGGCTCAGCCCCGCTCACATAAATCGGACCGGTGAGGATGTGCCCACCGGGCCCACGACGAAGCGTCGAGTCGCGTACCGCGGCTACGATCGCGCGGTACGCCGGTTCGATTGTCCCGCTGTCCACGCCCGGTAGGAGAAGCCGCGCTCCGCACGTCGAGACCGCGCCGACGATCACTTCGTCACCAGACGCGATGCGCAATGCCGGCGTCGCGAGGGGATCGTAGCCGCCGTATACCACCGTTGTCGGCGACGGCATCAGCGTGTGCACCGCGCCGACTGGCCGCACGGTCCAGAAGTTCGCGCGAGCCGCGACCCTTTCGGGTGGAGTCGTGGACGCGGCGCAGGCAGCAAACGCGATGGGGATGAGCGCGTGGTACGGGCTACGCGCGTACTTTGCCCGGTAGGCGTCGGCAATGCGCGCCTTGGGCGCCGCGTCATTGATGGCTTCGAAGGCGATATCCTCCGTCATTCCGACAGCGGCCACCCCTCCGTCACGATGCGCCCGTCGACCGCCGTCATCATTTGACAGATCACACGCGGACGCGTCGACGCCGAAGTCTCCGGAGCTTTTTCAGACACTAGCGATTCACCAGCGCTTGCATCCTCGCATTATATCGAGGTCCCGACACTTTCTCCGGCGCGAGCGCCGCGTCGAGCGTGTCCATCTCGGTTGCGCTCAACGCCAGACCGGCCGAGGCTGTGTTCTCCTCCAGATACTTCCGCCGCTTCGTTCCCGGAATCGGCACGACGTCTGGTCCCTTTAGTAGCAGCCACGCGAGCGCCACCTGCCCCGGCATCGCGCCTTTCTTCGTCGCCATCTCCCGCACCACTGATGCCGCCTTCACGTTGGCGTCGAAATTCTCGCCCTGATAGCGCGGATCGTTGTGGCGGTGGTCCGTCTCCGGATACTCCTCTGCGCGCTTCACGGCGCCGGTGAGAAAGCCGCGGCCGAGCGGCGAGAAAGGCACGAGCCCGATGCCCAGCTCGCGAAGCAGCGGGATGATGCGCGGCTCGAGGTTCCGCTCCCACAACGAGTACTCGCTTTGCAGCGCCGAGATCGGATGCACCGCATGCGCGCGCCGGATCATCTCCTCACCGGCCTCCGACATCCCGAGATAGCGAACCTTCCCCTCACGCACGAGGTCGGACATCGTGCCTACCACATCCTCGATCGGCACGGCGGGATCCACGCGATGCTGATAGAGAAGATCGATGTAATCCATTTGCAGCCTCTTCAAGGATCCCTCGACCGCGTCGCGAATGTGCGCGGGACGGCTGTCGACTCCGGCTATCGCTCCACCCGCGTCGATCTTGAAGCCGAACTTGGTCGCGATGACGATCTCATCGCGCTTCGTCTTCGCGCTCTTCAACGCGCGCGCCAGCAGCTTCTCGTTCTCGAACGGCCCATACACCTCGGCCGTGTCGAAGAACGTCGTGCCGAGCTCGATCGCGCGGTGGATGGTCGCGATCGACTCCTTCTCGTCGCGCTCCTCGGCGGTGCCGTATGTAGCGCTCATCCCCATGAGGCCGAGGCCTAGCGATGAGACCTTGAGCCCCTGAGTGCCGAGTGCGCGAGTGGTCAGCATTTTCGAATACGGTGAGTTAGAGTCTCGAATCTGCATGGAGAGTAGTAATGTGCCAACGCTGGGGGGCATGTTCGGTGCCGCGAGCTGCCGGGGAACCATCAGCCGCGCACCCTGGTTAGTCTTCACATGTAAGCAGGTGGACGACAATCGAAGTGCTCGACTCGCTGGGAGGGTTCGTCGCATCGGACGAACCAAGGCGTTTCCCAACCGGCCCCTCAGCGAGGAACCAAGTCACCAATGGGAGCTGCACATGACCACCCGCCCCTCGGCCGCACTGTCTTCGAGCGCTCGCCAAATCACCGAAGCGCCGGCCGGCCAGCCACAATCGAGTAATCCCGGATTCGCGCGCACGCGGTTGCGAACGCGCGTACTCGTAATCGGCAGCGGCATTGCCGGCCTTCACACCGCCTTTCGCGCAGCTCAACAGTGCGCAAATCCCGGTGACGTCGTCCTGCTCACCAAGCGCTCGCTCTTCGACAGCTCCACCAACTACGCGCAGGGCGGCATTGCAGCCGCGCTCGGGGCCGGCGACTCGCCCGCACTCCACCGCCAGGATACACTCGCCGCCGGCGGGATACTCTGCGACAGCGACGCTGTCGACGTGCTCGTGAGCGAGGGTCCGAGTCGCGTCCGCGACCTCACCGAAGCCGGCGCACACTTCGACGTCGGCCCACTCGGCGAATACCTCCTCGGTCGCGAGGCCGCGCACTCCGAGCGCCGCATCGTGCACGCGAGCGGCGATCGCACGGGCGCCGAGGTCGTGCGCACGCTCGTCGAGCTCGTGCGCGCGGACAAGCGCATCTCGATCGTCGAGCACGCGCGAGCGCTCGATCTCATCGTAGAGAACGGCGAATGCGCGGGCGCGCGCGTGAGTGAGCGCGGACATGCGCTCGACGTGATCGCCGACGCCACGGTGCTCGCCACCGGCGGATGCGGCCAGGTGTATCTCCGCACGACGAATCCTCCGGTCGCCACCGGCGACGGCTACGCGCTCGCGCATCGCGCCGGCGCCGAGCTCGCCGACATGGAGTTCGTTCAGTTTCATCCGACGGCGCTCGACACGGACGAGACTCCACTCGCGCTCATCAGCGAAGCGGTGCGCGGCGAGGGCGCGGTACTGCTCGACGCGAATGGTGTGCGCTTCATGCCGGCGATCAACGAGCTGGCCGAGCTCGCCCCGCGCGACATAGTGACGCGCGCCGTGCTACACGCGCAGCGCTCGACGGGCGGCGTCACTCTCGACGCGACGAAGCTCGGCGAGGGATTCGCCACACGCTTCCCCGGCATCTTCGCGGTGTGCATGGAGCGCGGCATCGATCCGCGCACCCAGCCGATCCCGATTACGCCGGCCGCGCACTACATGATGGGCGGAATAGTCGTCGACCTTGTCGGCCGCTCGACGATGCCGAGACTCTCCGCGGTCGGCGAGGTCGCGCGCACCGGCGTGCACGGCGCGAACCGGCTCGCGTCCAACTCGCTGCTCGAAGGGCTCGTGTTCGCCGAGCGAGTCGCACACGATGTGATGCAGCTCGCGCCGCTCGCGCACGAGCCCGCGATCGAAGCGTGGCAGGTGCCCGCGCCGCCCGACCGCGCGATCTCGCGCGATGCGGCGCAGCGCGTGCGCGTGCTGATGTGGGAGCACGCGGGCATCGAGCGCACCGCTGTGGGGCTGCGCGAATGCCTCGCTGCTTTCGAGCTGATCATCCACGAGCTGCCGCCAGGTGCGACCGAGGAGCACAACCTCGCGCTCACCGCGCAGCTGATCGCGAAATCCGCCCTCATGCGAGAGGAGTCGCGCGGCGGACACTATCGAAGCGACTTTCCGCTTCCGCGAGGCGTGTGGGCGGATCGCCACGTGCAATTCGGCGCCGGCAAGAAGGCACGGAGGGTTGCGTCATGATCACGTCCCCCGAGGATCTCGCGCTGCAGGCCGAGATTCGCACCCTCGCGCGCGAGCGCAACGCGGTCATCCTCGCCCACAACTACGAGCGCCCCGAGGTACAGGACGTCGCCGATGTCGTCGGCGACTCGCTCGGCCTCTCGCGCGAGGCCGCGCGCACGACCGCCGATGTCATCGTCTTCTGCGGCGTGCATTTCATGGCCGAGACGGCGGCGATCCTCTCGCCGGACAAGACGGTGCTGCTTCCGGATCTCGCCGCCGGCTGCTCGCTCGCCGACACGATGAACGCCGACCAGCTTCGCGCGTGGAAGGCCGAGCACCCGGGCGCGGTGGTCGTGTCGTATGTGAACACGACGGCCGCGGTGAAGGCCGAGACCGACTACTGCTGCACGTCGGGAAACGCAGTCGAGATCGTGAACTCGATCCCCGCCGACCGCGAGGTGCTCTTCGGCCCCGACATGTTCCTCGGCGCGCACGTCCGCCGCATGACCGGCCGCACGAACATGCACGTCTGGATGGGTGAGTGTCACGTGCACGCGGGGATCTCACCCGAGTCGCTCGACAAAATGCGTCTGGCGCATCCGGGCGCCGAGCTGCTCGTGCACCCCGAGTGCGGCTGCTCGACGAGCGTGCTCGAGGGAATCTCGGCAGGCGCGATCAACGACAAGGATCTGCACATCCTGTCGACGGAAGGAATGATTCGCCGGCCGGCGGAGACCGACGCGAAGGAGTTCATCGTCGCGACGGAGGTCGGGATCCTGCATCGGCTTCGAAAGGCGAATCCCGACAAGACCTTCTTCCCCGCTGACGAGCGTGCGTCGTGTCAGTACATGAAGGTCACGACGCTCGCGAAGGTGAAGCGCTCGCTCGAGCTGATGGAGCATCGCATCACGGTGCCGGCGGACGTCGCTGATCGCGCGCGGCTGGCGATCGAGCGCATGATCTCGATCGGCGGCACACCGGCTATGGCGCCGGCGTTCGCGATGGGCGAATGAGCGCGACGGCGACGGCGACGGCGATCGTGTTTCCCCTTTCGCCCGAGGTAACCGAGCGGCTCGTGCGCGCGGCGCTCGAAGAGGATCGCGCCTTCGACGACGTGACCACGCTCACCGTCGTTCCCGCGAGCGCACGCGCCCGCGCGGATATGGTCGCGCGCTCGCCGGGCGTGATCGCGGGGCTCCCGCTCGCCGCGCGCGTGTTCGAGATCCTCGATGGTGAGTCTCGCTGCGACGCGCTCGTCGGCGACGGCGCGCGCATCTCGGCGAATGACGCCGTGCTCGAGATCCGCGGCACCGCGCGCGCGGTGCTGTCGGCGGAGCGTGTGGCGCTCAACTTCGCGCAGCGCCTGTCGGGAATCGCGACACTCACCGCGCGGTTCGTGGATGCGGTTCGTGGCACGCGCGCGAAGATCCTCGACACGCGGAAGACGACGCCGGGGCTGCGCGCGCTCGAGAAGTACGCCGTGCTGTGCGGCGGCGGCACCAATCACCGCGCCGATCTCGCCGCCGCGGTGCTGATCAAGGACAACCATCTCGAGGCGGTGGGCGGCGACGTCGCGCTCGCGGTGCGGCGCGCACGCGAGGGCGCTCGCGAAGGAATTCAGATCGAGGTCGAGTGCGACACGCGAGAGCAGGTGGGGCGCGCGATCGAGGCGGGCGCGGATGTGATTCTCCTCGACAACATGACGCCTGCGGAGATGGCGGTGTGCGTCGAGATGATCAACGGCGAGGCGATCGCCGAGGCGTCGGGCGGCATCACGCTCGGGACTGTGCGAGCGGTGGCGGAAAGCGGCGTCGACTGGATCTCGGTGGGCGCGCTGACGCACTCGGTGCCGGCGCTGGACCTCGGACTGGACTTTCGGCCGCTCGAATCCTGAGCGTGGTGGGCAAGCGGCCCATCGACGTCATCGCCTGATCGATTTTCGTCACGTCGCCGCTCGCGGCAGCGATAGTGTGAAGGTGCTTCCCCTGCCCACCGTGCTCTCGAGCGTCACGTCGCCGCCCATCGCGCGCGCGAGATCGCGGCTGATCGAGAGTCCGAGTCCGGTTCCCTCGTGCTGGCTCGTGCGCGAGCGGCCGAGCTGCACGAACGGCTCGAAGATCGCACCGTGCTTCTCGAGCGGTATTCCGGGCCCTGTGTCCTCCACTTCGATCATCACGCGATCAGTTGCGGCCGAGCATCGAACGGACACGCGCCCGCCGTCGTCTGTGAACTTGACGGCGTTGGAGATGAGATTGAGCACGACCTGCTCCGTTTTCAGCTGATCCGCGCGCGCGATGAGATCGGCCGGGCACGACTCGCTCACGAACACGATGTTCTTCGCCAGAGCCTGCGGCTCGACGAGCGGAACCACGGTGTCGAGCATACTCTGCACCCTCACTTCCTCGACTTCGTACTTCACGTGCCCGGCTTCGATTCTGCTGTAGTTGAGCAGATCGGTGATGATGCCGAGCAGATGCTGCTGGCTGCTGCGGATGCGCGAGAGATAGCTCAGCTGCTGCTCGGTGATCGGACCTCCAATCTCGAGCTCGAGCAGCTCCGCGTAGCCGCCGATCGCGTTGAGCGGCGTGCGCAGCTCGTGCGACATCGCCGCGAGAAACTCACTCTTCATGCGATTCGCCACCTCCGCCTCGGCGACGCGGCGCGCGTCCGCGATCGCGCCCTCCTGTGCCGCGCGTCGCTCGGTGAGATCGCGCGTCACCTTCGCGAAGCCGATCAGCTCTCCTGCCGGATTGCGGAGCGCGGTGATGACGACATTTGCCCAGAGCTGTGTGCCGTCCTTCCGTATGCGCCACCCCTCGTCCTCGAAGCTCCCGACCTCGCTCGCAACCTCGAGCTCGTACGCGGGTTTGCCACTGTTGACATCTTCGACGGGATAAAAGGTCGAAAAGTGGCGGCCGATTATTTCTTTCGCCGCGTAGCCCTTGATCCTCTTCGCACCCTCGTTCCAGCTCGCGACCATGCCATTGGGATCGAGCATGAAGATCGCGTAGTCCCGCACGCTCTGCACGATCAAACGAAAGCGCTCCTCGCTCGCGCGCAGGGTCTCCTCGGCCGCGCGACGATCGGAGAGATCACGCGTGACCTTCGCGAATCCGATGTGGGTGCCGCTGTCGTCGAAGAGCGCGGTGATGACGACGTTCGCCCACATCCGCGAGCCGTCCTTGCGCAGCCGCCACCCCTCGTCCTCGAAACGTCCATCGCGAATCGCGCCTTCGAGCTCCATCGGCGGCTTGCCGCTCGCAATGTCCTCTGGCGGATAAAAGATCGAGAAGTGCCGGCCGATGATCTCCGACGCCGTGTATCCTTTCAGCCGCTGCGCGCCTTCGTTCCAGCTGAGGATGCGGCCGGTCGGGTCGAGGGCGAAAATCGCGTAGTCGCGCACGCGATCGACGAGCAGGCGATAGAGCCCGTCGCTCGCCGGGGCGAGGTCGGAAACGGACGCGTGCTCACCCGTGCTCGTGATCTCGTGCGCGGGAGGCGGCGAGGCGGGGGGAGAGGGGGTGGAGTCGTCCAGGGGGGTCACGAGAGTGACATGGTCCGGTGCCAGGCTTATCGATGATCGAAGACGCTGCACAGGATAGGCCGTCCCACTGCTGCGGATAAGAGCGAGCGCTCCAGTGGCATTCGGCGTGCCGCTAGATTGTACAAATGCATGCCGAAGTCAAAGCGGCCTCGTGAGAATCGTGGCGGGAAAGCACGCCGGCCGCGATCTGGTCTCCCCCCAAGACCGTCGCGTCCGTCCCACGGCCGAGCACGTCCGCGCCGCAATGCTCGACCTGGTGCGCGACGATCTTCTCGACGCACGCGTGCTCGAGCTCTTTGCGGGGACGGGCGCGATCGGCATCGAGGCCATCTCGCGGGGAGCGAAGAGCGCGGATTTCGTCGAATTTCGACCCGACAGCCTCCACGCGCTGCGCGCGAACATTGCAGCGTTCCGGCTCCGCGACTCGACGCGGATCTTCAAGCGCGACGCGATCCCCTACGCCGAGATGCTCGGCTCGACGAGCTACGACATCGCGTTCGCCGATCCGCCGTACGGCTCGCGCCAGCTCGATCGCGTGATAGCGAGCTGGCACTCGAGCCACTTCTCGCGAATCCTCGTCGTCGAGCACGCGTCGACACACGAGCTCCCGCGCGGCGCCACCACGCGCACATTCGACGAGACGATGGTGACGATCTACAGGGTCTAGCCCACCCTTCTCGCCTTGTACGCCGCGGCAAGCACCTTCTTCAGTGTCGGGAGATCGATGGCATCGAGCTTCTTGATGTGGAGGCAGCCGCCCTTGAGCTTCGCCTTCCCGAGCTTCTTCAATGATGCCGGATCGCGCGCGAGCGCACCCATCATGTAGATCACCAGGCCGGATGTCCTGGGCGCAAAGCCGAGCGTCATCCAGTCGTTTTCCTTCTTGTCCGAGCCGACGTACGGCGTCCTGCCAAAACCGACGATCGTCGTTCCCCACATCTCGGCTTTCGCGCCCGTCGCATCGCTCATCATCTTCGATAGCGCCGCGGCATCCTTGCGGATAACCGGATCGGGGAGCGACTTGATGAACGCCGGGACACTCGCTCCCGTGAGGCGGGTCTTCAGCTCTGCCATTCGCGCGCTCCCGACTCGTGTCGATCGAGGCCCGAATGTAGCGATCAGGAATACGAGATTGCCAGAGGGCTAGAGGTATCGCGCGCGGCAGCAGGCGCGCCTAGTGCCTTCCGCACCGCCGGCGCGACGACGTCGCCCAGCAACTCGATCGAGTGCATGATCTGCGCGTGCGGCATGGTGCCCACGCTCATCTGCATCAGGAAGCGCTGGTGCGCAAACAGCTCGTGCTCGTACAGAATCTTGTCGATCACTTCCTGCGGATCACCCACGAGCAGCGCGCCCCGCTTTCCACGCTCGGCCTCGAACTTCGCGCGCGTCGGCGGCTGCCAGCCGCGCTCGCGCCCTATTCGCCCCATGACGTCGAAGTACGGCGGATACGCTTCGTCCGACGCCTGCTTCGATGTGTCCGCGATGTAGCCGTGCGAGTTGATGCTCACGGGCAGTGTCGCGGGATCGTGGCCCGCACGCTTCGCGGCCTCGCGATAGAGATCGGCCATGGGCTTGAAGCGCTCGAGCTCACCGCCGATGATCGCGATCGCCATCGGAAGGCCGAGCGTCGCGGCGCGCACCACCGACTGCGGCGTTCCGCCCACCGCCACCCACACGGGCAGTGGATCCTGTGCGGGGCGCGGGAACACCGACAGCCCATGAATCGGCGCGCGATGCGCACCGGTCCATTCCACCTTTTCGCTCGCACGCAGCTTGAGCAGCAGCTCGAGCTTCTCGGAGAAAAGCTCATCGTAGTCGTCGAGATCGTAGCCGAAGAGCGGGAACGACTCAATGAACGACCCTCTTCCGGCCATGATCTCTGCACGCCCATGGGAAACCAGATCGAGCGTCGCGAAATCCTGGAAGACACGCACGGGATCGTCGGAGCTGAGCACGGTCACGGCGCTCGTGAGACGTATCCGCTTCGTGCGCGCCGCGCCGGCGGCGAGCACCACCGCCGGCGACGACGCGATAAAGTCCGGACGATGGTGCTCGCCCACCCCGAAGACATCGAGCCCGAGCTGATCCGCGAGCTCCATCTCCTCGATCAGATCCGCGAGACGCTGCTCGCCGCTCAGCAGATGCCCGCTGGCATCCGGTGTACGCTCGGCGAAAGTATAGATCCCGATTTCCATTTGTCTCTCGTGCTTCAGGCTGCGACCATCGGCGGACGACGCGCGAGCAGGTTACCCACGCCGCCGAGGAAGCCGATGAGGAAGCCGGCGGTGCCGGCGATGCCGTGCCCGCCGAACCAGCCGAGGA
>JACCWE010000049.1 GCA_013697785.1 Gemmatimonadaceae bacterium | reverse complement strand
TCCGAGAATAACCGGCGCGCGAAGTTCTACGAGCTCACGCGCACCGGCCGTCATCAGCTCGAGTCCGAGACCGATGCCTGGCGCCGCCTCACCGTCGCGGTGCGACTCGTCCTCGAAATGCGATGAGCGGCCCCGACATGCTCGCCAGCTTCCTCAGCGACGTCCGCTTTCGCCTCCGCGCGATCTTCCAGCGCGCCGCCGTGGAGCGCGAGCTCGACGACGAGATGCGCTTTCATCTCGAGCGCGAGAGCGAGAAGAACGAGCGTCGCGGTCTCGACACCGACGAAGCATCGCGCCGCGCCCGCGTCGCTTTCGGCGGGGTGGAGCGCGCCAAGGAAGATGCCCGCGACGGACGCGGCGTTCGCGTATTCGAGATGCTCATGCGCGACCTCCGCTACGCACTCCGCGGGCTCCGTGCGCATCCCGGCCTCACCCTCGCCGTCGTCTCCACTCTTGCCCTCGGCATCGGGGCGAACACCGCAATGTTCGGCGTCGTCGATAGGCTGATGTTTCGCGCGCCGGCATTTCTGCGCGACCCAGCGAGCGTAAACCGGATCAATCTCGCGCATACTTTCCGCACCAAACCATTATCTGGCGGCTCGCTCGAGTACAAACGATACCTCGATCTCATCCAGGGATCATCGTCGATCGCTGCGAGCGCGGCGTTCTACGGTGACAGATTCGCGATCGGATCGGGCGAAGGCGCGCGTGAGATGAGGGTAGCCGCCGTGAGCGCTAGCTACCTCGGCTTCTTCGACGCGCATCCTGTAATCGGACGGTTCATCGACAGCACCGATGACGCGGCGCCCGCAGGAGTCCAGGTCGTCGTCATCGGCAACACGTTCTGGAAGACGCAGTATGGATCACGCCCGGACGTCATCGGTCGGCAGCGAGTAGCCGCTACTTCGTGTCGAGCAGCCCGAGTCTGAGCGCGAGTTTCACGTACTCGGAGCGATGCGTGAAGCCGAGCTTTTCGCCAATTCGCTGCTTGTACGTGTCGACCGTCTTGGGGCTGATGCTAAGCTTGTCGCCGATCTCGGGGGCCGTGTATCCCTGCGCTACGTATCGGAGCACGTCGCGTTCGCGTTCCGTGAGTGATTCGTAGCTCGCGCGGTCGGCGGCGAGAGGATCCTTGTGCGTGACCTTGCGCGCGAGCAACTGCGCGCCCGATGGCCGGATGTACATCTCCCCGCGTGCGACGGCGCGCACCGCATCGATCAGCTCGCGGTCCGCCGCGCTCTTCATCAGAAAGCCGGATGCGCCGGCGGAGAGCAGCGGCACGAGATACTCCTCCTCTTCGTGCATCGTGAGAATGAGGATGCGGGCGCGAAGCCTCCGCTCGGTCGCGAGCGCCGTCGCCGCCGTGCCATCCATGATCGGCATCGACACGTCCATTACGATCACGTCCGGGTCGAGCTGCTCTGCGAGCGCGACCGCATCCGCGCCGTTTCGTGCCTCGCCGACGATCTGGATCTCGGGCGCGGCGCCCAGCACTGCGCGAAGACCAGCGAGGACCACCGTGTGATCGTCGGCCAATACCACGCGGACGGTATTCGCGTTCATTCCGCGCTCAGTGGGACGCTTGCGTGGACGGTCGTGCCCGCGCCGCTCTCGCTGCGAATCGAGAAGCGCCCACCGACGAGCGCGACCCGCTCTTGCATCGTGAACAGCCCCATCCCCGGCCGGCGCGTTCCAGCCTCCCGGACATCGAAGCCCTCCCCATCATCCACGATCTCGAGCGACGCGCTCGCGCTCTCGCGCACAATACGCATGCGCACGCCGCGCGGACGCGCGTGGCGAACGGCGTTGCCGACGGACTCCTGCGCCACGCGATAAAGCACGGATGCGCCGGCAGGGCTCAAATCCGGGAACTCTCCGCCTCCGACAGTATCGACGGTGATCGCCAAACCCGTTCGTTCCGCCGTTTCACGGGCGAGACGCTCGAGCGCCGCGGCGATCCCGAGATCGTCGAGCACGCGCGGATGCATCGTATGCGCCAGCATCCGCACTTCCTCCAGCGAGTCTGCACCGAGCGCCTTGATCGTCTCGAGACGCGCGGCGAAGTCCGGAAGCGGGCAATCTCGCACCGCCGCGCCCAGCTGCATCACGAGCGCCGCGAGCGTCTGTGCGATCGAGTCGTGGAGCTCGCGCGCGACGTAGGCGCGCTCCCGATCACCCGCGCCGATCACCGTCGCCGCGAGAGCATGCGTGCGTGCGCGATCCTCGGCGAGGCCATTCAACAGGAGGTTGATCGTGCTTCCGACATGCGCGACATCATGATCGGCCAGCACCGACGGCTGCACGCGGGAGACGAAGTCGCCCTGCGACACGCTGATCGCCGCCGCCTCGAGGTGCTGCAGCGGCCGCAGCGCCAGCATCACGAGCCCCGTGTTCAGGAGGAAGCTTCCCGCGAGTGCGAGCGCCGCGATGAGAAGCAGCTGCACGCTGAGCGGCTCCGCCGTGTGCGATCCGCGGCCCAACAGCACCGCGGCTACGATCGCCGCCAGCAGTATGATGGCATTTGCACCGGCGAGCTTCGCGACGAGTGGCGCGCGAAGCAGCGGAAGCATCCACTCGAGGCTGGGAGGTAGCGGACGACGATCCGGTGTCATCTCTGAAAGGTACTTACACCCGGCGCCCGAACGTCGTGCGACTCTAGGCCTTCACGATGAGCGCCGTCACCATTCCGAACATTCCCGTCTCCGCTTCGGCGTGCGGAAGAATGTGACAATGGAATGCCCAAGTGCCGGGATTGGTGCACTTCACGAGAACATCCCAGCGCTCGCCCGGTGCGATGTTGAGCGTGTCGCAACGGAATGGAGCAGGAAGCGGCCACCCATCCTTCGTGATCACCGTCATGTGCATCCCGTGCAGATGCATTGGGTGAATCATCATCCCCTCGTTCATGTAGCGGATACGCAGCGTCTGCCCGAGCTTCGCAACGATTGGCTCCGTCGCCGGAAATCCCTTTCCGTTCAGCGTGTAGCCACCCAAGCCATCATTCAAGATCAACACCGTATCGAGATCCGCGTGCGGTTCGTTCGCTCGATTCTTCGGCTCGATGATGAATGCGCCGAGCAGCCCCAGACTCACCTGCTTGGTCGAGTTGTGATGCGAGTGATACATGTGCGAGCCGGGATTGGGCGCCGTGAATTCGTATGTGTACGACTCGCCCGGCTTGACCGGCGGCTGCGTCATGAACCCGACGCCGTCCTGATCGTTCGGCACCTCGACTCCGTGAAAGTGAATCACCGTCGACTCCGGAAGCTCGTTGTGCAGTATCACGCGCACACGGTCGCCTTCACGAACGCGAATCTGTGGACCCGGCACCATCCCATTGTACGCCCACGCCTCGACCTTCACGCCAGGCGTCACTTCCCAAGGAGTTTTCTTCGCGGTGATCTCGTAGATCTTTACGCCGTTCTCGATGCGCGGCTCGAAAAGGACGTTGCCCTTACCCTCGGTCTTGGCGGGGAAGGCCTTCATGCGCTTCTCATGCATGGCGTCCATCGCATCGGCAGACTCGCGCGGCGTCGGCGGAATGACGGCGGGCATCGTCCCCCCGGTAACCGAGGCGGTCGTGTCCGCGCCCTTCGCGCCGGGCTTGCACGCTGCGAGTACCGCCGTCGCGATCGTGGCCGCAGCGCCGCCGCGCAGAAAGGCGCGACGCGAGCCCGTTCCCGAGAGGAAATTCAGATCATCGCGCGTTTCTTCAGCGACCACGAGCGACGAACGTTCATGCTCCGACATAGCGATTCTCCGAAGAAGTGCACCCTTCCGACCCATGTTCGCAAGCTACGCCTCTGCGGATAGAATTCAGTCGGGGTGCGGAGGAAATGAAGTCGGCTAATCCCCTACTCGGGAAACCACGTCGTACGACCGCGACGGCTTGCGAGCGCGCGACGCTCGTTCGGGCAGTCTCGCCGCTAGATTCAAAAGCATATCGGCCTCCGCCACTCTGGTTTGGTGAAGGACATCAATCATGATCTCAGGCATGCTCCGCTTACTCACGAGGTTGCACGCATGACCAATTCTTCATTCAATCGCGTCGCGCTCGGCGTCGCACTCATCGCCTCGGTTGCGCTTTCCGCGAGGGCGCAGGAGAAGGACGACGAGAAGCTCGGAAAGCGCGCCGAGCGCGCTGCGCAGGTGCTCACGGAGCTCGTTTCGCTGCCTGATAAGTCGCCGCCCAAGTCGCTGCTCAATGCCGCGACATGCATCGCAGTAGTTCCCGGCGTCGTGCAGGCGGGGCTCGGCGTCGGCGGACGATTCGGCTTCGGAGTCGCGAGCTGCCGCACGCCGAGCGGCTGGAGCGCGCCGGTGTTCGTTGGACTCAAGGGCGGCAGCTTCGGCTTTCAGATCGGCGGACAGTCGGCCGACGTCGTGCTCGTATTCGTGAACAAGGATGCGCAGCGACTCGCATCGTCGACATTCGACATCGGCGCGGGCGCATCGGTGGCGGCCGGTCCGGTGGGTAGAAATCTCTCGGCCGAGACGGACTACAAGGCGAAGGCCGAGATCTATTCGTACTCCAAAACGAAGGGACTCTTCGCCGGCGTCAGCCTGTCGGGTACGAAGTGGGAGAGCGACTACGACGCGAACAAAAAGGAATACGGCGCCGTGCCCAATTCACCAAACGGCGGCGACTCGAAGAGCGTCGCGGCTCTGCTGTCGATGGAAGGATCGGCTGCACCCTCGGACCTGCAGGTGTTTGTGCAGAGTCTGGAGAAGAACGTCGGAAACGGGACGGAAAAGTAAGGATCGCTGGGCCCGCGCTCGACTGGCACCAACGCCAGTCAGGCGCGCCACTCGTTACGCCGCGTCGACTGCTGTCGCCGTGATGCGTCGGGCGTACTTGAGCTCGACGGTCGCGATCTGGTTGACCAGATCTGCGAATTCCTCTTCTGGAAAATGCGAGCAGGACGAGCGCAGGCGGGATGCGATGTCGGCCTTGCGGCTTTCCAGGTCGCGGATCTCGTCGTGCTGCATCACCAAATGCCTCCCGATCGTTTGAAATTCCCGCGCACAGGCGAGGCGATATTCTAGTCGCCGGCGCAGTCATGCGCCACATGTTTACATATTCGAGAGCAGCTCATGGTGTTCGAAATCGGGACGCGAATTCTCGATTTCGGAAGTGTTCGACATCGCAAGACACTTGGTGCGCATTCATAACTCATTTGCTGATAACATGTTATAGATCTATGAAAGTGGCACGATCATTCCATTAGCGTCATCCCGAACGGAGAAGCTCGCTCCTCCAGTAGAGCTCGCTATTCTGCACTATCCGAGGCTTACGGGAACACGAATTGGACATCAAGCGCGAGCCACCGAAGAAGGGAAAGCGCATCGCCTACATAGCAGGAGCCACGATCGCGCTCATCGGCGTGACCGTCGCACTGAGCAGACTCGAGGCCGCCCCGCCAACCGTCGAGCGCGGCTCGCTCTGGATCGACACCGTGAGACGCGGCGAGATGGTGCGGCAGGTGCGCGGTCCCGGCACGCTGCAGCCCGAGCAAATCCGCTTCGTATCCACCGTGACTGCTGGCCGTGTCGAGCGCGTGCTCGTTCGCCCCGGTGCCAAGGTCGTTGCGGGGACTGTGCTCGTCGAGCTCTCGAATCCCGACGTGCAGCTCGAGGCGCTCACCGCCGAGCAGCAGCTCAATGGTGCGGAGGGTGCGCTCGTGATGCTCAAGACCAACCTCGAGACGGCGCGGCTCAACCAGGAAGGCGTCGTCGCGACCACGCGCTCCGACTTCAACGAGGCCAAGCGAAACGCAGACGTCGCCGACGGTCTCGACACCCTTCTCTCGAAGAACGACGTCGGCAAGGCGCACGACAAGGGGATCGAGCTGCAGACGCGAATGCGCATCGAGCAGCAGCGTCTCACGGTGATGTCGGACAACATCAAGCAGCAGATCTCGCTGCAGCAGGAACAGGTCGCGAAGCTCCGCGACATCGTGCACTACCAGGAAGCGCGCGTGCAGTCGATGAAGGTGCTCGCCGGCGCCGACGGCGTCGTGCAGGACATGGAGCTCCAGCCGGGGCAGTGGCTTCAGCCCGGAACGCTGCTCGCGAAGGTGGCGCAGCCCGGGAAGCTCAAGGCGGTGCTCCGCATCCCCGAGACGCAGGCGAAGGACATCCAGATCGATCAGCCCACGCAGATCGATACACGAAACGGGATCATCGCCGGCCACGTATTCCGCATAGACCCGTCCGCGCAGAACGGAACCGTCGGCGTCGAGATCTCGCTCGACGGCACGCTCCCCGGCGCACGCCCCGATCTCTCCGTGGATGGCACCATCGAGATCGAGCGATTGAAGGATGTGCTCTACGTCGGGCGTCCATCGTACGGCCAGGCCGAAAGCACGGTCGGGATGTTCAAGCTCACGCCCGATGGCACCGGGGCGACGCGTGTGAACGTGACGCTCGGACGCAGCTCGGTGAACACGATCGAGATCAAGCAGGGACTCAACGTACACGACCGCGTGATCATCTCCGACATGTCGGCGATGGATTCCCACGAGAAGGTACGCGTGCAATGACGTTCGCTCCACGCAGTTGAATATCCCGCTCTCCTCCACAACGCCCTCACCCCGCGATCACAATGAGCACACAGCCTCAGCCCTTCTCAGCCGGAACCACGACGCTCGACTCTCCGCTGCTGCGCCTCGATGGGATCACGAAGGTTTATTACACGGATGAAGTGGAGACGCACGCGCTCTCGGGAATTCATCTCGAGGTGAAGCGTGGCGGCTACCTCGCGATCGCGGGCCCCTCGGGATGCGGCAAGACCACGCTTCTGTCCATCCTGGGGCTGCTCGACACGCCAACGGATGGCACGTACCTCCTCGACGGCGAGCCGGTCGGAAAGTTGACCGCCGCCGAGCGAGCGCGTGTGCGCAATCGGCAGATCGGATTCATCTTCCAGGCGTTCAACCTGATCGGAGATCTCACCGTCTACGAGAACGTCGAGCTGCCGCTCACGTATCGCGGCATGGAAGGGAGCGAGCGGAAGAAGCGCGTGCACGACGCGCTCGAGAAGGTCGGGATGTCGCACCGCATGAAACACTATCCGTCGCAGCTCTCCGGCGGTCAGCAGCAGCGCGTCGCCGTCGCGCGCGCCGTCGCGGGCGAGCCGCTGATCCTGCTCGCCGACGAGCCCACCGGCAACCTCGACTCGACGAACGGCGAAGCGGTGATGGAGCTGCTGCGCGATCTGCACAGACAGGGCGCGACGATCATCATGGTCACGCACGATCCGCGCTACGCGCGCCACGCGGACCGTTCGATCCATCTCTTCGACGGGCTCATCGTCGAGGATCTCAATCAGGAGCAGGCCGCGCGCGATGAAGTGCAGCTGCGCGAGTCGGGCTTCGAGGTCGGCTGAACATGGAAGCCTTCGTTCGCGATCTGCGCTTTGCGCAGCGCATGCTCATCTCGCGCCCCGGATTCACCATCCTCGCCGTGATATGTCTCGCTCTCGGCATCGGCGCGAGCGCGGCGATCTTCAGCGTCGTGAACGGAGTGCTGCTCAAGCCGCTGCCGTTTCCGGAGGCGGAGCGGCTGGTGGCGTGGGGATCGAGCCGCGGCAAGGCGGAGGCGGGTGCGCTATCCGGCCCGGACTTCGTCGACATGCGCGCCGCGGTCAAGCGCGCGGATCTCGCCGTGTACACGGACGAGGCCTTCAGTCTGAGGAGCAACGACGTGGCCGTGCAGCTGCGCGGCGCCAGGGTTTCCTCGAATCTCTTTCGTGTGCTCGGCGTCGCACCGCTGCTCGGACGAGCGCCGACTGCGGAGGAGGAGCTTCCCAAGCGCGGTCAGGTGGTCGTCATCAGCTACGGCGAATGGAAGCGCGAGTTCAGCGGCGATCCGAAGGTGATCGGGAAAATCGTACGCCTCGACGCAAAGGACTACACGGTGATCGGTGTGATGCCGAAAGGCTTCAGCTATCCGAGCCGGGCATTCGACATGGATATGTGGGTCCCGCTCGAGCTGGCAGGGGACTCCGCATTCGAGGAGCAGCGCGGCGCGCACTTCCTGTCCGGGGTGGGGCGCCTTGCCCCGGGAGCGACCACGGGTGAGCTGCTGTCGGAGCTGCAGACGGTTGTCACGCATTTGAGAGAGCTCTATCCGGCGACGGGTGCCGAGCGACTGGCGGGAATTCAGAATCTGCAGGACACAATCGTGAAAGGCTCGCGAAGCTCGCTCGTGTTGCTGGCGGGTGCGGTTGCATGCCTGCTGCTCATCGCGTGTGCAAACGTGGCGAATCTCATGCTCGCCCGCTCGACGCTCCGTGCGAAGGAGGTCGCCGTGCGCACGGCCGTTGGCGCGAGCCGCTCCGTGATCCTTCGCCAGGTGCTGACGGAGAGCGTGTTGCTCGCGGTGATCGGAGGCGTACTCGGACTCCTGCTCGCCGTGTGGGGAACGGATCTCCTCCTGTCGATAGCGCCGCGCGCCATTCCACGCGTTCACGACATCACGCTCGATTGGCGCGTCGTTGCTTTCACGGCACTCGTGACGATCGGCACGGGACTGCTCTTCGGAGCGGCGCCGGCGCTGCAGCTCAGTACCGCCGATCTCAATGGCACGCTCAAGGATGGTGGGCGCTCGGTCACCGGATCAGGCGGCGGAAATCGCACACGCTCGGCACTCGTGATCGCCGAGGTCGCGCTCTCGCTCATCCTCCTCGCCGGCGCCGGACTGCTGAGCGCCACACTGCTGAAGCTCGAGAGCGTCGATCCGGGCTTCGACGCTCGCAATGTGCTGACCGCTCGGATGTCGTTGCCCGACTCGAAGTACAAGACGGATGCGAGCCAGGCGGCCTTCTACGATCGAATGATCGAGAAGGTGCGCGCGACGCCGGGAGTCGAGGGCGTCGCAGCCGTCGGCATCATCCCGATGGGTGGCGACCGATCGATCAGCGGCTTCGCACTCGAAAACGAGCCGCGTGGCCCGAACGATCCACCGGCACACGGCGAGGCATCCGATGCGGTGACTCCTGATTTCTTCTCGGTGCTCAAGGTGCCGCTCAAGGCCGGCCGCGTCTTCACCGTGCAGGATGACTCGGCGGCTCCACCGGTGATCATCGTGAACGAGGCGTTCGCGAAGAAGTACTGGCCGGGTGAGAATCCGCTCGGTAAGCGCATCTATCCGGGGGACACACTGCGCGCAGTCGTCGGCGTCGTCGGCGACGTGCACCGCGATGCTCTCGACAAGGAGGCGTCGCCCGCGTTCTACGTGCCTAATCATCAATGGGGCGCGGCCGACCTCGCGCTGTTGGTACGCACGAGGAGCAACGCCGCGAGCGTCGCCGCGGCTCTTCCTCGCGACCTCGCTGCGCTCGACCCCGACCAGACGCTCGGACCCATTCGCTCGCTGGAGACGGTGCTCGACGTTTCACTCGCGCGCCAGCGCTTCAGTGCCTCGCTCCTCGGCATCTTCGCGATGATCGCGCTCGCCCTCTCCGCCGTCGGAATCTTCGGGGTCATGTCCGCCATGGTCACGCAGCGCACGCGCGAGCTCGCAGTGCGCCTCGCTCTCGGTGCGCATCCGCGGAAGGTGCTGCAGCTCGTGATGTCGCATGGCGCGTCTCTCGCCGGCATCGGAATCGTCATCGGGCTCTTCGGCGCCTTTGCACTCGGGCGCGTCGTTGCCGGGCTTCTCTACAACGTCGGCTCGAGCGACCCCGTGACGCTCCTCAGCGTCTCGCTCCTGCTTGCCGCAGTCGCGCTTCTCGCGTGCTACATTCCGGCTCGGCGCGCGACGCGACTCGATCCGATCATCACGCTTCGGGAGGAGTAGCTCCATGCGGCGGTACCTGAAAGGCAGGCCTTCGTGATCGCAACGAACGGCGACGCGACGAAGGAACGTCCGTCGAGAATCCTCATCGCCGACGACCAGTCCGACGTTCTCGAGGCGCTGCGCCTCATGCTCAAGGGGCGCGGCTTCGAGATCGAGGTCGCGCGCTCGGTGGCCGAGATCCTCACGGCGGTGGAGACGCGCGCGCTCGACGCCGTGCTCATGGATCTCAACTACTCGCGCGACACGACCTCCGGAACCGAGGGGCTCGACATCCTCCCACGCCTCCAGGCCGCCGACCACACGATGGCCGTGATCGTGATGACCGCGTGGGGAAGCGTCGACAGCGCCGTCGAGGCGATGCGGCGCGGCGCGTGGGACTACATCGAGAAGCCGTGGGACAACGCGCGGCTGCTCACGACGGTGAAGTCGCAGCTCGAGCTCTCTCGCGCGTTGCGCCGTTCGCAGCGCCTCGAGGGTGAGAACGAGATCCTCCGCGGTGAGGGCGCACCCGAGATCATTGCGGACTCGCCGCGGATGCGTCCCGTGCTCGAGCTGATGTCGCGTGTTGGTCCATCGGATGCCAACGTGCTGATCGGCGGGGAGCACGGGACGGGGAAGGAGCTTGCCGCACGGTGGTTGCACGCGATCTCGCCGCGCCGCAATCACGCCTTCGTCGCCGTGAACATGGGCGGGCTTTCGGAAGGAGTGTTCGAGAGCGAGCTCTTTGGACACGTGAAAGGATCGTTCACCGACGCGAAGAGCGATCGCATGGGGCGCTTCGAGTTCGCCGATCGCGGCACGCTCTTCCTCGACGAGATCGGGAATCTGCCGCTTCACCAGCAGTCGAAGCTTCTTCGCGTGCTGCAGTCGGGCGAGGTCGAGCGCGTGGGCGATTCCCGGCCGCGCCAGGTGAACGTGCGCGTGCTCGCGGCGACGAACGTCGATCTGCACGCCGAGGTAGAAGCGGGGCGCTTTCGCGAAGATCTCCTTTTTCGCCTGAACACCATCGAAATCCAGCTTCCGCCGTTGCGCGACCGCCGCGACGACGTCGCGCCGCTCGCGAACTTCTTCCTGCGCAAGCACGCCACTCGCTACGGAAAGCCGCTCACGTCCTTCGACAATGCGGCGATGCAGGCGCTGCTCGAGCATCCGTGGCCCGGGAACATTCGCGAGCTCGATCACGTCGTCGAGCGCGCGGTACTACTGGCACAGGGCGAGCAGGTGCGCGCAATCGATCTCGCGCTGCGTGCCACGACCTCGAATGGCGCGAAGGCGGAGGAGGTCACGCTCGAGGAGGCCGAGCGGGCGTTGATTCAGAAGGCGCTTTCGCGCTACGATGGGAACGTCAGTCACGCCGCGAAGGCGCTCGGAATCAGCCGCAGCGCGCTCTATCGCCGCCTGGCCGTGCATGGCCTCTGACCCTCGGCGTCGCCCGAACGGGCTGACGCACGAGTCGAAAGTATTCTGGCTGGCCATGCTCTCCGGAGCGGCGGGAAGCGGAACGGCGATCGCGCTTCTCTGGTTGGGCGACTACGAAAGCAAAGTTCGCTGGACACTCACGCTTTTCGTGGCGTTGTGCTGGCTATCGTTCGCGTTCGCGACGCGCGAGCGTGTGGTCCGCCCGCTACAGACGATCTCGAACATGCTCGCCGCTCTCCGGGAGGGAGATTTCTCCTCGCGCGCTCGCGGCGCCCGCGACAGCGACGCGCTCGGGCTCGCGCTGCTCGAGGTCAACATGCTGGCCGCGACACTCCGCTCGCAGCGACTCACTACCGTGGAGGCGACGTCGCTGCTGCTCACGGTCATGGAGGAGATCGACGTCGCGATCTTCACCTTCGATGGCACACACCGGCTCAAGCTGCTCAATCGCGCGGGCGAGCGACTACTCGCAGAGCGAAGCGAGCGCCTGCTCGGCCGCACGGGCGCCGAGCTCGGCCTCGAGGAGTGCCTGAGCGGCGATGCGATCCGAACCGTCGACACGATGTTTCCCGGCGGCGCCGGCCGCTGGCAGCTGCGGCGCACCACCTTCCGGCAGAACGGCCAGCCGCACCAGCTCGTGGTGCTGTCGGATCTGAGCAAGGCGCTGCGCGACGAAGAGCGCCTCGCGTGGCAGCGGATCATCAGAGTGCTTGGCCACGAGATCAACAACTCGCTCGCGCCGATCAAGTCGATCGCCGAGAGCCTGCAGTCGCTCGTCGATGCGCCGGCGCGCGATGCGGAAGCCGACGACGATGTTCGGCAGGGGCTCTCGGTGATCTCGAATCGCGCGGGCTCGCTGAGCCGCTTCATGACGTCGTACGCGATTCTTGCCCGGCTGCCGGGCCCGCGTCGAAACTCGGTGGAGGTACCGACGTGGGTTGGGCGCACCGCAAAGCTGGAGACGCGGCTGAACGTCCACGTGCAGAAAGCGGAGGCGGTCACGATCGTCGGTGACAGTGACCAGCTCGATCAGCTGCTGATCAACCTCGTTCGCAATGCAGCGGACGCGTCGCTGGAGACGGGAGGCGGCGTCGCGGTAGGCTGGCAGGAGAATGGAGCTTGGCTCCATCTGTGGGTGCGCGACGAGGGCTATGGAATCGCCGACAGCTCGAACCTCTTCGTTCCGTTCTTCACGACGAAACCCGAAGGCTCCGGGATCGGGCTCGCGCTGAGCCGGCAGATCGCGGAAGCGCACGGCGGCACGCTCACGCTCGAGAATCGTGCGGAAGGACCAGGGTGCGAAGCGCTGCTGCGGCTGCCCATCGGATGATGAGCAACCGTCAGCATTGTGATGGGTGACTAGTGCGTGCGACTGCCGTCGCCGCCGTCAGCGGCAACGTGCGCTCAATGATATACGGATTGGCCCTATTGGGGTGCACTGCTGAAGCTTTCGAGATCCACCTGATCTTCGAATTCAGTGTCGCCGAATCGATGGTCGGTCTGAGATCGTACGACGAAGTGTTTGTCGACGCTGACCCACATAAATGACTGATCGAGCGTCGTTCCGACCTGAACCTTCCAGCAGTCGAAGGTTCCCGCAGCGACCGTGATTCGCTCGCGGCCGATGACGCGCAGCGCCATCGTCTCCCACGGCCTGTCGACGAACTTGTAGGCGCGCGGATGAATGGGCGGTGTGATGCGCAGTGTGCCGGACCAGCCCGGCGCCAGCGGCAGCGCGGGAATCACGAGTGCTCCTGTCCATTCGAAGGGAAGCTGCCCGGGAACTATCGGATACGGGAATGAGGCCGCCGTGTCGAATCTTCCGGTGAGCACGACATGGATGTTCGCGGAATCGAAGTCCGCATGTATCACGCCGACAGGCTTCTGCGTGTTGTACGTGATTGTCGCACGCAGTGGCGTGAGGTCGCGCGCCGATACTACGAGCGAGTCGAACGATACACGGGTGATGAGAGGCCCGTCCCTGACGGCGAGCAGCGCCGGCGCTCCATGCCACATAGTTCTGCTAATGCTCATCGTCTTCTTCGATTTGAAGACGCTGGTGTGCACTCCATCTGTTATCGAGCGACCGCCGTAACTGTACTTACCGGGAAGAATCCTGGACGGATCGACGGTGATTGGCATCGATCGCGTGGGCTCGGCGCCGCAGGCCGCGGCCACCCCGAACGTGCTCACCATCAGATGTCGCAGCGTCGAAGAGTCCTGCGTTTCCGGAAAAGAAGCACAGGCATTATCCACCGCCGAGAACGCCATCGCATCGATTGCGGCTCCTGGCTCCCGTTCCCCTCGATGCGAGATCGCTATGAGAAGCGCAGCCGCAATACAGATTGCGGCTGCATAGCGCGACGATGGACGTTCGGCGAAAGGGATGGCAATCTCGGCGATCGGCAGTTCGACACGTTCACCACGCGCACGTCGCTCAGCAATGCGCGCGAGCGCGCCATGCGCAAGCGGCGGCGGTTCCAACTTCGCCGCGTTATCGCGCAATGAGCGCGTCGAGTCATCGGGCTCGTTCGTCATCGCTCTCCCAGCAGTGCGCGCAGCTTGCGCCGCGCGCGGTGAAGTCGAACCTCGGAGGTCCCTGTGCGAATGCCGAGCAGCTTTCCGATTTCTGCGTGCCTGTATCCTTCGACGTCCGCGAGCATGAACACGACGCGCAGGTCGGACGGGAGAGCGGACAACGCGCCCTCGAGCGCCAGTCGGTCGATCGCACCATCGGCCGGCGTCGTTCGTCCCACCGCTCCGGCGCGCAACGCCGTTGCCGCGCGGCGCCGGCCCGCGCGCATTCGCATCAACGTAGCTCGGACCGTCACCGCGCGAAGCCATCCCGCGAAGGCGCCCTGGCGCGAGTATGCCGCCAATGCTTCCGGAAGACCGATGAACACGTCCTGCACGAGGTCCTCCGCATCATCTGCCGACATCGTCAGGCGGTACGCGACGAGATGCACCTGCGCGCTGTACAAATCGAATAGCCGCGCCAGGGCTTCCGACGAGCCTGCGGCTGCGCCGTCGATCAGCGCACGCTCATCGCAAACGTCGGGTTCACCCTGTTGTGGCATCACTGATAGATGCCGCCAGGCGCGCGATCCTTACAGGGGCCGTGTATCTCGTGCACTCCGGCACGCCCGGACTCTGATTACCTTCCTACCAGGCTCAATCTGGAGACCACGGAATGTCATCGATGCACCGGACGCTCACGGGCGAAGTGCTCGTAAATCACCTGACCGACGACGAGATGCTCATCGACCGTTCGCTCGTGGAGATGCATGGGCGCAGCGCGCGGACGCTCATCAAGGAGGGGCCGCTTCGTGTCACGATGATCGCCCTCGGCCCGAACGGAGTGCTCCCGGCCCACTCTACGACCGGCCCTATATCCCTTCAGCTAGTCGAGGGGGACATCACCTTCACTGCCGCCGGGAACGAGTATCCGCTTGCCGCGCGCGATCTGCTCGTCATCGCCGCCGGCGTCGAGCACTCGGCGCGCTCGAGCACCGGAGGTGCCTTTCTTCTCACCGTCGTCCATCATACACCGCCGGTCTGAGAGCTAGTTCGGCGACCGCTGCGGCACACTCACTGACGCGATCGCGATGACCTCCTCACCGGTGGTCACCCACACCCGGTCGCCCGGATTCGCCTTGATGTCGGCGAGCCCGGTGAACTCGCCGAAGGCCGGCAGGATCGCATAGTCGCGGCCGAACCAGAAGCAGGGCACTCGCACGCGCTCGCGACCGGCGCCGTAGAGCCTCGCGCCAGGGTGCACGTGACCCGCGAGCACGTACGCACCCTTCACTATCGAGGGATGATGCGCGAGGGCGAACGGGCCGTCGATGAGCGGCCCGTCCACGCACTCGATGCGCAACGAATCCGGTGGATCCCCCGCGCGAACATCGTGGTTCCCGCGTACGAGCGTCATCGCGATCCACGGATGCGCCGCACGCCACTCCTCGATCGCATCCAGCGTCGAGGGCGCACGCCCCTCTCGCGCATGAAGAAAGTCGCCGAGGAAGATGATGCGCTCGGCGCCGGTCGCGATGAGGAGCTCGTCGAGTCGCGTGAGCGTCATCGCGGTGGTCTCCTCCGGCACGAAGATCCCTGCGGCACGAAATGTCGCCGCCTTTCCGAAGTGAGGATCGGCAACCATGAGTGTGGAGCCCCGGCGCCAGAAGACGGCGTGATCGGGAAGGAGCTCGAGCTCCTCGCCGGCCGCATCCATCTCCACCGCGCCCGTCATGAGCGTCACGTTTTCCCCGCCGCGCGCTCGAGCGAGAGCTGCATGCGGCGAATGCGATCCGCGAGCTTCTCGGACGAGACGCGCTCGCGATTGCGGTCCACCCACAGCGGAAATGCGAGCGGTGTGATCTTCGGCGGTGAGGTCACGACGACCTGTGCGCCCGCGATACGCTGCAGCGTGCGACCGAGCCGGCTTCGCTCGAGCTGCCGCTCGAGCACCTCGCGATGCGCCTGCGTCAGCAGCAGGTTCGAGGGGTCGTACTGGCGGAAGACCTCGAAGAACAGTCCGCTCGTCGCCTGCAGCTGTCGCGCGGACTTGCCCGCGCGCGGGAATCCGGGAAAGACGAGCCCCGCCACGCGCGCGATCTCGCGGAACTGTCTCTTCGCCATCTCGGTCGCGTTGAGCGACGCGGGAATGTCATCGACGAGATTGTCCGGCGACAGGAGGCCAGCGGCGAGCGCCTCGCCGAGCGGCGGCTCCTCCGCCGACGTGAGCTCGAAGCCATAGTCGTTCGACGACATCGAGAAGGTGATCGGCTTCAGTCGCGCGAGGCGATACGCGAGCAGCGCCGCGAGCCCCTCGTGCACGAGTCGTCCCTCGAACGGAAAGAAGTAGAGATGCCATCCGTCGCGAGACTTCGTTCGCTCGATGAGCAGCTCGCTTGGTCTCGGGATCGCCGACCACTTGCGCTGGAGCTCCAGCATCGGATGCACCGCCTCCATCTCGGCGTCGCGATACGTGCCTTCCGACGCTTCACCCAGTCGACCGCGCAGCATTTCGGCGAGCTCGCCGGAGAGCGGCATGCGACTTCCGGCCCAGCGCGGGATCGCGCCTTTCACGCTCGATGCACGCTTCACCCACGCCTTCATGTCGCGCACGCGGATGAACTCGAGCGGTGTCCCCGCGAAGACGAATCGATCGCCCGGCGACAGGCGGGCGATGAACGACTCCTCGACGGAGCCGAGCGCGCGCCCGTGCACGTAGTTCACGCTGATGTGCGCGTCGCCGACGATCGTGCCAATCGCCATTTTGTGGCGCCGTGCGATCTCGGGATCCTGCACGACGTATCGATCGCCGTCGCGAACGAGACGCGCGTACTCGGGGTACGCGGTGAGCGCCGTTCCGCCGCTCGTGAGAAACGCGATGGTCCACTTCCACTCATCGTCGGTGAGCCCCGCATACGCACGTGTCCCGCGCACCTCGGCCAGCAGTTGCGCTGGCTCGAAGCCCCCGCCAAGTGCGACGGTGACGACGTGCTGCGCGAGAACATCGAGCGGGCGCTCGAGCGGTGCGCGCGCCTCGACGGCGCCGGCGTGCATCCCGTCGCGCACCGCAGCGACTTCGATCAGCTCGAGCGTGTTCGTCGGCACGCAGCTGATCCGGCTCACGGCGCCGGGGCGATGTCCGCTGCGCCCCGCGCGCTGCAGCAGACGCGCGATTCCCTTCGGACTACCGATCTGTAGGACGCGATCGACCGGCGAGAAGTCGACGCCGAGGTCGAGCGACGATGTCGCGACCACGCAGCGCAGTGTGCCCGCGCGAAGACCATCTTCGACCCAATCGCGCTTGCGACGATCGAGCGAGCCGTGGTGCAGCGCGATCGTGCCGGCCCATTCCGGACGCGCGGCCAGAATCGCCTGGTACCAGATCTCCGTCTGCGATCGCGTGTTCGTGAAGACGATCGCGCTCTCGCCTTCCTCGACCGCGGCGACGACCTGCGGCACCATCTGCGTGCCGAGGTGCCCGGCCCATGGGAAGCGCTCGATGATCGGAGGGATGAGCGAGTCGACGATTACTCGCTTGGGCTCGACTCCTTTCACGATTCTGGATGACGCGCGCGAATGGGTGCCGCCAAGCAGCGAATCCCTTGCCTGCTCGAGATTGCCGATCGTGGCCGAGAGTCCCCACACGCGCGCGGCGGGCGCGAGCGTGCGCACGCGCGCGAGGGCGAGCTCCACCTGCACGCCGCGCTTGGTGCCGAGCAGCTCGTGCCATTCGTCCACGACTACGGCGCGCAGATCGGCGAAGAGCTCGCGCACGTCCTCGCGCGTGAGCAATAGCGAGAGGCTCTCAGGTGTCGTGACGAGCGCCGTCGGCAGCCGCTTCCGTTGACGCGCGCGCATCGCGGCGGGGGTGTCGCCGGTGCGCGACTCGAGGGTCCACGGAATCTCGAGATCGCGCAACGGCGCTGCGAGCGCTTCAACGGTGTCGGCGGCGAGCGCGCGGAGCGGCGTGATCCAGAGGATGCGGAGCGGAGGTGCGGTGCTGCGCCGCACTTTCTTCGCGGCGATCGGCACGACGTCGCGCGTCTCCTCGAGCCACTCGAGCAACGGCCCCCACCACGCGGCGAGCGTCTTCCCCGTGCCGGTGGCCGCGTGAATCAAGCCGCTCTCGCCGCTGCGATACGCGCTCCACACCTCGCGCTGAAAGCCGAACGGCCTCCACCCGCGCGACGCAAACCAGCGATCCACGTCCACGAAAGTATCTCTTGAATTCAAGAGATCTATCGAGGCCGCCAGCGCCGTCACGACTGCTCCCGCAGCAAGGTTTGCAGCGTATCGAGCGTATCCGCCTCGGCCGGCGGCTTGTCCTTTCGCCAGCGCAAAATCCGCGGGAAGCGCACAGCGACCCCCGACTTGTGCCGAGGCGATGCCTGAATCCCTTCGAATGCGAGCTCGAAGACGTGCACCGGCTCGACGTGACGGACCGGTCCGAACTTCTCCTTCGTGTTGCGGCGGATCCAGCCATCGAGCTCGCGGATCTCGACGTCCGTGAGCCCGGAGTACGCCTTCGCGATCGGCACGAGCACACCGTCGCGCCAGACAGCGAAGGTGTAGTCCGTGTGCAGCGACGCTCTCCGTCCGTGCCCCGCCTGGGCGTAGACCATCACTGCGTCGACGGTGAACGGCTGCACCTTCCACTTCCACCATCCTCCCTTGCGACGCCCGACACCGTAGAGCGAGTCGAGCCGCTTGAGCATCAATCCCTCGGCGAGCTGCGCGCGCGCGCGTCCGTGCGCGTCGCGCGCGTCATCCCACGTGGTGGCGTGCACGATGGACGAGAGCAGGAAGCGCGACTCGGCTCGTGCATTCGCGATAGCTGTCGCTAGCTGCGCGCGTCGCGAGGACAGCGGCTCGCCGCGCAGGTCCCGCCCCTCTATTTCGAGGAGGTCGTAGGCGATCAGCACTACCGGTACATCGGCGAGAATCTTCGGGCCGAGCTTCGTGCGTCCGATGCGGCGCTGCAGCTGTGCGAAGGGAAGGGGAGCATCGTTTGCCCACGGCATGATCTCGCCGTCGATCACCGTTCCGTCGGGAAGAAACTCCGCAGCGGCGGCGATCTCCGGGAAGCGGTCGGTCACGAGCTCGTCGCCGCGCGACCAGAGATAGTTTTTGCCGTCGCGACGAATCAGCTGCGAACGGATGCCGTCCCACTTCCATTCGAGCTGCCATTCACTCGCGTCGCCGAGTTCCTCGAGCGGTCCCTCGAGCGCGTACGCCAGATAGAAGGGATACGGACGCGAGCGATCCGCATCGCTCGTGTCGGCGGCGAGCAGAGCGCGATACGCGTTGGCGGTCGGCTTCCAGTGGCCAGTGAGGCGATGCGCAATCGTTCCCTCGTCGATGCCGCTCGCTCGCGATAGCGCGCGCACCACGAGCTGGTGCGACACACCTACGCGAAAGCCGCCGGTGATCAGCTTGTTCCACACGAAGCGCTCCACGCCATCGAGCGCGCTCCAGCTTTCGCGAATGCTGTCGCGCTGCGCCTCTTCGCCGAGCTTTGCGAGGCCGAGTACGCGCTGCTCGATCCACTCGTGCAGTGGGCGCTCCGTGTAGCTCGTCGCGGGCGGGAGCAGAAGCGAGATCGTTTCCGCGAGATCGCCGACCGCATCGTAGCACTCGTCGAAGAGCCACTCCGGGATCTGCGCGATCTCGAGCGCCCATGCGGAGAGCCGCCGCACGGGAATCAGCCGCTTCGGACGGCTGCCAGAGAGGAAGTAGACGGCCCACGCCGCATCGGCCGGATCGGCGACGGCGAAGTACGCCGTCATCGCATCGACCTTCTCGTTCGTGCGCGTCGTTCGATCCACCTCGGCGAACAGCTGCGCGAAACGCCTCACGCGACGATCTCCTCGCCCGCCGCGGGCGACTCGACTTCCTCTTCGCCCTCCCAGTGGCTCGCGATGCTGAGCGCGTCGATCCCCCTCTCCAGGAGCCATCGCACGACTGGCTCGCGGAACCCATGCGTCACCCACACACGCTCGGCGCCCGTCGCCTCGATGGTGGAAAGCAGCGCCGGCCAATCGACGTGATCCGAGAGCACGAAGCCGCGGTCCACCGCGCGACGCCTGCGCGCGCCGCGGATCTGCATCCACCCCGATGCGAACGCGGGCGACGCCGCGCCGAAGCGACGCAGCCACGTGCTGCCGGCAGCGGAGGGCGGCGCGATCACGAGGCTCCCGCCGAAATCATGACCGCGCGGCATCTCGCTCGCGTGATGTGTGTGCGGAAGCGCGATCCCCGAATCGCGGTAGTCGCGCGTGAGGCGTTCGACCGCGCCATGGGTGTAGATCGGGCCCATCGCACCACCGTCGGCATCGAGCAGTCCCGCGAGCACGCGCTGCGCTTTGCCGAGCGCGTAGGCGTACACGATCGACGCACGCTCTGCCTTCGCGTTCGCGCTCCACCACTCGCGCATCTCCGCAAACACCTCGCTCTGCGGCTGCCAGCGGTAGATCGGCAGCCCGAAGGTCGACTCGGTGATGAACGTGTGACACCGCACGACCTCGAACGGCGTGCACGTTGGATCGGGATCGGTCTTGTAATCACCAGAAACGACCCACACCTCGCCGCCGTGCTCGACGCGAATTTGTGCCGAGCCGAGAATATGGCCGGCGGGGTGGAGTGAAACGCGCACGCCGCCCATGTCGATCCGCTCGCCGTAGTCGACGCTCTGGATCGATGCGTCGGCGCCGAGGCGGGTGCGGAGCACGCGACGCCCTTCGCTCGATGCCAGATAGTGGCGGGATCCCCAGCGCGCGTGATCGCCGTGCGCGTGCGTGATCACTGCGCGATCGACGGGCTGCCACGGGTCGATGTAAAAGTCGCCGGCCTCGCAGTACAGCCCACGATCGGTGATGCGGAGAAGCATGAAGAAATTTAGCGGAGCCGAGCGCGGGATTCACTGACGGGCTCAGCCACCCATTCAGTCACTCGAGTCATAGCGCGCCTGGCGCCTTCCGTGCGCGCCGTCGATGTCGTTGGCGTGGAAGACGTGTGCGGCGCGGGCGCTCGCGCTCGCGCGGAAGTTCCACGCGTACCAAGACGCATCTCGTTTGAAGCCACCGGCGTCCTTGTCGCGCAGAAATCGCACAACCACGCTGCGCTCCGGCTCGCGCAGCCGCCGCACGCTTTCGACGAGCGCGGGCGTTGCATCGTCGGAGAGCGCGGCGGTGAGGTAATAGATGTCGATCTTCCCGGAGGTGAGGTAGCGATCGACGTTGCGCCGCACGATCCACCCATCGCTGTTCCACACTACGCAGCAAACCACAACAGCGAGCGCGGTGGAGGCGCTGTGGTAGGCGAAGCGCGGCGACGCCTCCCTCCGCGAGATCTCCACGGCGAGAAGCGCGCACATGCCGGCGAGCACCACCATGTACGCCTGCGCGTAAATGCGAAGTGTGGTGAAGCCGTAGACATGCTCGTAGCCGACGACACGCATGAAGGCGATGATGACCATGCCGCCGACGCCGGCGATGGCGGCGAAAGCGAGTCTCCGTGCGATCTCGTCGCTCGACAGCCAGGAGCGCCGAGTCACGAGCACGACCGCGATTACCAGCGACGCTGCGAGTGAGAGCTGTGCGAAGCCGCTGTGAACGTACTCGGCGTAGGTGATTCCACTCCCCGCCTTGGAGGCAGGATCGCGCGTGAGTGAAATCGCGGCGCTGACGACGAACATCCACATGATCGCGGCGAGCGATGCCATGAGCACACGTCGCTCGAGATGTCCCAGTGTGCGCTTCGTTGATTGATCGGCTGCGTGGACGTGGGTTTGGCCCAGCTGTACGCTGCCGAATGCTCCGAGCGTGACGACGAGGAGAAATACGAAGAAGAGGAGTTGGGCGACGACGTCGTCGGGTACGAGGTGTTTCAGGCCATCGCGAATTGCGGCGAAGAGAGGGTCTGCCTCTCCGAGGAGGAGGATCAGGACGATGACGACGGGGACGGTGATGAGCGCAGTGCGCGTGATCGCGCTCGCGCGCGGCGACTTCGAGTTGCGCGCGCCTCCTGTGATCTCTGCGCTCAACCCAAAGATCGTGAGCGTCAGGGCGAGAAAGGGAGCGAGAAAGGCGGTGCGCAGGTGGAGGACGTCGAGTGAGCGATGGCCCGCCGAGACGAGGGCGACTGCGAGGAGGAGAACGGTGCCGAGCACGAGAACGGCGATGCGCACGTCGTCCGCGGTGATGGCGGTGCACAGCGACAGTGAAATGGCCCACGCACCGGCAGCGCGGGCGGCGCCTGCGTCGCCGAATCGATCTCGCGCTCCGAGGAGGAGGGCGGTCACTACGCCGGCGGTCCAGAGAGGCCAATTGATGCCGACGCTGCTCTTCCACAGTACGGCAGTGCCCAAGGCGGCGAGGGCGAGGGCGCACCCCCAGCTGGCAAGGGCGGAGCTCTGCGTGTGCGTAGACGTAGGGGTCGGTAACTCGGCGGCTGTGGCGGGGAAGGTGGCGGATGTCACTGTCGGCTCCGTTGCGGTTGGAAGTACTTTAAAACACAAAGTACTATACTGCAAGATGCAGTTCGCCCCTGTCATGACCTGCCCCCGTGTGCCGCGCCGCACGGGCCCCCGTAAATTGCTGCGTGAACTCGGCTTACTCCCCCACCGCAAGACAGCCAGGCGTTGGGTCGTGACCACACACAATCCTTCGTCCCACGACTGGTCGCCGACCCCCGCCGGCGAGCCCCTCGCCAAGCTCCGCTTCCTCGCACGCTGTCTTGCGTTCTGGTTCATCTACTTCACGCTCCTCCGCGTCGCCTTCCTCGGCTACCACCTCGCCGAGTCGAGGGCGCTAACTGCAGGCGTGCTCGCCGGCCTGCTCCTGCGCGGCGCGCGCATGGACATCTCCGCCGCGGGCTATCTCGCGATCATCCCGACGCTCCTCCTCGCCGTCGCCCCGCTCATCCCGGCGCGCGCGATGCGCACGACGTTCCGCGCCTACAGCTACGTCGCGATCTTCTTCGCCGCGGTGCTCGCCACCACCGATCTCGACATCTTCGCCAAGTGGGGCGCACGGGTGGACTCGTCGCTTCTGCCGTATCTGAGGACGCCGAGCGAGGCGGCGGCGAGCGCGGAATCGTCGCCGCTGGTATGGCTGGTAGTGATCCTCATCGCGCTCATCGCGATCGGGATCTACGGATACGATAAAATCGTCGATGCACACTTGGCCAAGGCGCAAGGCGGCCGTCTTTCGCGCACCACGCTGCCGCTGCTGCTCACCGGCGTGCTCCTGCTCGTCCCGATCCGAGGCGGCGTGCAGTGGACGCCGCTCAACCCCAGCAGCACCTACTTCTCGCACAGCGACTTCGCCAATCAGGCGGGGCTCAACGTTGCGTGGAATTTTCTGCACTCGCTCACACTCCGCGACTACCGCACGACCAATCCCTACGCGAGCGCGATCACCGAGCCCGAGGCACGGAGGCTCGTCGACTCGCTACTCCACACGAGCGACGCTTCCACGCGCAAGCTGCTCCGTGTCACACGCCCCAACGTCATCGTTATCATCTGGGAAAGCGGCACGGCGAAAGTCATCCAGCGGCTTAGCGGGCTCGCCGGCATCACCCCGCACTTCGATTCGCTCTCGCACACCGGCGTGCTCTTCGACGCGATCTACGCGTCGGGGAATCGCAGCGCGAAGGGGCTCGCCGCGATTCTCAGTGGATGGCCCGCGCAGGCCAACGCGCCGATTCTGAGCTCGCCCGCGCGCGCCGCGCGACTCCCTGGCCTCGCCGAAGACCTCGCGCGCGCAGGCTACCACACGGCGTTCTACTACGGCGGCGAGCTCGAGTTCGCGGATTTCAAATCGTATCTCGTAGCCCATGGCTTCGATCGCATCGTCGGCGAGAACGACTTCGATCGCAGGGACTGGAGCTCGAAGTGGGGCGCGCACGATCACGTCGTGCTTGCGCGTCTCTTCGCGGACGTGCGGACCTTCCCGCGGCCATTCTTCGCCACGTTGTTCACGTTGAGCAGCCACGAGCCGTACGACGTGCCGATGAAGCCCGTGATCGCGGGCGCGACGGAGCAGTCGAAATTCCTCAACGCCCACATATACACGGACCAGAGCCTCGGAGCCTTCATTGCGAAGGCATCGCGCGAAGCATGGTGGGACAGCACGCTCGTCGTCATCATCGCGGATCACGGGCATCCACTTCCGAAGCTCCCCCCGCTGGCCGGTGAGAGCGCGTCG
>JACCWE010000040.1 GCA_013697785.1 Gemmatimonadaceae bacterium | reverse complement strand
CCAAGTTGCGCGAAATCGCGAGGCCGAGTCCGACGCCCTGCTGGCTCACCCCGGTGAGATGGCGATCGATCTGCACGAAGGGCTCGAAGATCTGCTCGAGCTTGTCACTCGCGATTCCGCGACCGGTATCGCGAATCGAGACCGAGATGATCTCGCGCGGATCGTCGGCTCTGTCGGAGTCGGCGTCGCACTCGACCTTCACGCTCCCGCCCTCGCCCGTGAACTTGCACGCGTTCGACAACACGTTGAGCAAAATCTGCTGCAGCTTCTCACTATCCGCGCGCACACGCAGCGACGAGTCGCAGCGCGGATAGGCGTAGCTGATCTTCCTGGCATCGAACTGCGGCGCGACGAGCGCATCCACGTTCTCGAACACCGTCGACAGCGACACGTCGCGAATGTGCAGATCGAGCTGCCCACTCTCGATCTTCGCGAGATTGAGAATGTCGTTGATGAGCGAGAGCAGATGCTGCCCGCTCTTCTTGATCCGTCTCAGGTCCTCGCGCTGCGGCTCGACGAGCGGCCCGCGTATCTCGAGCGCGAGCAGGTCGACGTAGCCGCCGATGGCGTTGAGCGGAGTGCGGAGCTCGTGCGACATCGTCGTGAGAAAGAGCGACTTCGCGCGATTCGCCTCTTCGGCATGCATCGTCGCCTCCTCGGCCATCGCTGTCTGCCGCTGCAGCTCTTCGACCGATGACGTGAGCTCCTCCGACTGCATCTCGAGCTCGCTCGCCTGCTCCTGCAGCTGTTGATTCTGAAGCTCGAGCTCGACGGTCTGCTCGCCGAGGATGCGGTTTGCGTCGGCGAGCTCGATGTTCTGCTCGTCGAGACGGCGCGCGGCGTCGGCCTGCCCGTTGGCAAAGCGAGTGAGCAGCGTGTTGAGCAGCAGAGCGATCAGGATGGCGGCGAGCGTCCCACCGATGACGGTCGCCTCGACCACGCGGAAGTGCTTGTCCGCCGCGTTCGTTCGCTCGGACAGCAGCTGCTCCTGACGACCTGCGAGCTCGCGCAGCGTCGCACGAATGTCGTCCATCGCATTCCTGCCGACGTTCGACTTCACCAGTGCCAATGCGGAATCCCGACGCCCGGTGTGCGAGAGCCGGATCGTCTCGGCGAGCTCGCCAAGCTTGAAGTCGACCCGCCTCGCGAGGGAATCGAGTTGCTGCCGCTGCTCGGCATCGTTGCCGGTGAGGCGACGAAGGAGCGTGGTGTCGGCGGTGATGGACAGGAGCGCGGCGTGATACGGGCTGAGGTAACGTTCATCGCTCGTGAGGAGATATCCGCGCTGCCCGGTCTCGGCGCTCGTCAGATCCTGCAGTGTCGCCTGCGTCGCCTCGATCACGCGGTGCTTGTCGGTGACGATCCTGCGCCCGTTGCGAATGCTCGAGATCCCGTCGAACGTGAGCATTCCGAGCAGCAGCACGATGAAGGCGATGCCACCGGTCGCGCCGATTCGCTGAACGGTGCTGAGCCGCACCCCCGCGGGGCGCGACTCGCGCGCGCCCGCCGGCGCGCGACGGTCCGCGGATCCCGATCGCAAGTCAGTCATCGCAGCTCTGAGCTAACGTTTCGTTCGACAGGGACGCGGGATGCACCATTGATTCCGAAGGCTCGGAATGGCTGAGACGGACGCGAACAACCTAAGGATTGCGCAGGCGCGAGGCAACGAATTCCTTATCCGTATCGACCTACGCAATCGACCGCGGCGGTATCCCGGGAAATGACGACCCGAGTTTATGGCCGCAATTTCGGCGATATTGCGACGCAGAACTCGTGCAAGGACGGAGACTCGATGATCACGCTCGCCCCAGTCACGCTGGAAGACCATGGTGTTCGCCTCGAGCCGATGGAGCGCGCGCATGCCACTGCCCTCGGCGCCGCCAGCTCCGACGGAAAGCTCTGGGAGCTCTGGTTCACCTCGGTGCCGGAGCCCGGTGGGATGGACGACTACGTGAGCGAGGCGCTCGACGGTCGGGCGGCGGGACACATGCTGCCATGGGTGGTGCGCGAGCTCTCGAGCGGCGAGATAATCGGCAGCACGCGCTATCACGACGTGCTCGCGGACATCGATCGTGTCGAGATTGGCTACACGTGGTACGCGCGCCGTTGGCAGCGATCGCACGTGAATAGCGCGTGCAAGCTGCTGCTTCTCGCGCACGCGTTCGATGAGTTGGGTTGCAAGGTCGTCGGGTTGCGGACCGACAATTTCAACTTCGCATCGCAGAAGGCGATCGCAGGGATCGGCGCCAAGAAAGACGGTGTGCTGCGGCACCATCGGGCGCGGAGGGATGGGAGCGTGAGGGATTCCGTGATGTTCAGCATCCTGGCGGTGGAGTGGCCGGATGTGCGGAAGCATCTCGAGGGGCGGCTGGCGCGCGGGAGTGGCGCATAAAAAAGCGCCCCCGCATTCGCGGAGGCGCCTTCGATATTCTCGTTTGATCCCTCGAGAGCCAGCGGTCAGGATTGAACTGACGACCGCTCGATTACGAATCGAGTGCTCTACCACTGAGCTACGCTGGCGTTCTGCAGTAATGACGATCATGCCCTGACGCGGACTCGAACCGCGACGCCTTGCGGCACCACCCCCTCAAGATGGCGTGTCTACCAATTTCACCACCAGGGCCCTGCAACCTCTCCCAACTCTCTGCACTTCAACGCACTACACACACTTCTACCAGCAAGCTATTCGAATGAGATCGAATCTGAAGCGGGGCTGACGGGGCTCGAACCCGCGACCTCCGGTGTGACAGACCGGCACTCTAACCAAGCTGAGCTACAGCCCCTCGTACTTCCTATCCCTGCTCTTCCAAACCCCTACAACCCCCATAGCCCCAAGGGGAATCGAACCCCTCTCTGCACCGTGAAAGGGTGCCGTCCTAACCGATAGACGATGAGGCCGCCCGTAGGTTCGTGCAGTCGCTCCCAATAGCGGTAACGGGATTCGAACCCGTGTTTGAGCCTTGAGAGGGCTCCGTCCTAGTCCCCTAGACGATACCGCCAAACATGTCCGACTCCTTCACCCCATGCTACCACGCTCATCCGACACAGGCCCGGAGGGAATTGAACCCCCAACCCCCGGTTTTGGAGACCGGTGCTCTACCAATTGAGCTACGGACCTAAAACCCGCTCAGCACCGCGCCCTCGCAGCCACCACACCACGAGCCCTTCACCATCAGGGTGACCGATGGGAATTGAACCCACAACCCCCGGAGCCACAGTCCGGTGCTCTAACCAATTGAGCTACGGCCACCAGAGCGCCACCAAAGTGCTGGCAGCGAGACCGGAATTGTAATCGGCTCCAGACCTCTAATCAACGCCGCTCACAACTCACATCGTGCAACGCGACCGATTACTTCGCCCGGTCGAGATACTCCCCGGTGTTCGGATTCACGCGAATGCGCTCGCCCGTGCTGATGAATTCCGGCACGTTCACGCTCACTCCGTTCTCCAGCTTCGCCGGCTTCGACGACGCATTCTTCGTCGCACTCTTCATGACTGGCGCGGTTTCCACGATCGTCAGCTCCATCGCATTGGGAAGATCAATCGCAATCGGCCGACCATCATAATACTCGGCCACGATCTTCATCCCCTGCTGCATCCACTGCGCGCCGTCGCCCAGGGTGTCGGCGTCCATCTCGAGTTGGTCGTAGTTCTCGGTGTTCATGAAGTGGTACGTGTCGCCGCCCTGATACAGAAATTCCAGATTGTGCGTTTCCAGCGACGCCTTCGTGATCGTGTCCGCTGCGCGGAAGCGATGCTCGAAGTTCGAGCCGGAGCGAAGATTTTTGAGCTTCGCCTGCACCATCGCGCGCAGGTTTCCCGGCGTGTGATGACGGAACTCGGTAATGCGGCACGGATCGCCTTCGAACACGATCACCATTCCGCGGCGAATCTGCGTAGCTGGAATTGCCATGGCTGTGATAGCAGAGAATAGAATGCGACCAGCTGGACCCCAGCCGATCGCGGGATGACGCAAAACGTTTCAGCCTTTGAATTTACGGAGCTGGCGATAGCCCGTCAAGCGCGCGTTTTCTCGCCCTTTGCGAGCAGCGGCTCGAGCGCTCCCCACACCGTCTCCGCAATGATCGCCGCCCCCCGCGGATTGGGGTGAACCATGTCGCGCTGGTTCAAAGTATCGATTCCGCCAACGCCCTGGAGCAGGAACGGCAGAAACGCCACCTGGTTTTTCTTCGCGAGCTGCGGGTAGAGGGTCATGAACCCCTTCACGTAGCCACTTCCCATGTTCGGCAACGCCTCCATCCCCACCAGCATGATCTTCGCCTGCGGGTGCGTCCGCTTCACATCGTCGATGATCTGCTGAATGTTCGCGCGCAGCGAGTCCACCGGAAGCCCGCGCAGCCCGTCATTCGCCCCCGTTTCGAGAACAAACACATCGAACGGCTGCTTGAGCAGCCACGGCATCCGATGCAGCGCGCCTGACGATGTCTCGCCGCTCACGCCAGCGTTGATCGCTTCGTAGTTGTATCCGAGCGAGTCGAGCCGGCGCTGGATCAGCGACGGATAGGCCTGCTGCGGATCCAGCCCGTAGCCGGCCGTGAGGCTCGTTCCCACAAAGAGGATGGTTTTCCGCGCATCTTTCGCCGTGGCGGTCGAGCCTCTGCCCGAGTCTCTGCCCTGGCCCGTATCCCGCATTTCCTTCGCACTCTCCCGCCGCGACCCATCGCGGCCGCATGCCGCCGCGAGCAACGCGAGCGCCGTCCACTTCCACACAATTCTCGCCGACATGCTCGTTGCCCGTGATTTGACGAAGTCCTTCCCAAGCGGTGATCGGACGATCACCGTGCTGCGCGACGTGTCGTTCACGATCGCCGACGGAGACTTCGTCGCCATTGTCGGACCGTCCGGTAGCGGAAAGACGACGCTGCTCGGCCTTCTCGCCGGACTCGACACACCAAGCGCAGGATCCGTGCTTATCGATGATGTGAACCTCGCGACACTGAGCGAGGATGCGCGCGCGCGGCTGCGTGGCGAGAAAGTTGGCTTCGTCTTCCAGAGCTTTCAACTGATCCCGACACTCACCGCGCTCGAGAACGTGCGCGTGCCGCTCGATCTCCGCGGCGATGACAGCGCCGGGTCGCGCGCGTCCGAGCTCCTCGCGCGCGTCGGGCTCGCCGACCGCACACATCATTATCCCGTCCGACTCTCCGGCGGCGAGCAGCAGCGCGTCGCGATAGCGCGCGCCTTCGTGAACTCGCCGCGCGTGCTCTTCGCCGACGAGCCGACCGGCAACCTCGATCACGACACGGGCGTCCGCATCGTCGAGCTCCTCGAGCAGCTCAACCGCGACGCAAAGACCACGGTCATCATCGTCACCCACGACCTCGAGCTCGCCGCCCGCGCGCATCGCATGATCCGCCTCAGCGACGGCGCCGTCGTCGAGGACCGCGTGCGCGGCGCATGAGCCTCCGCTGGCGCACGCTCACCGCACTCGCGTGGCGCGACACGCGCACCACGCGCCGCCGCCTCGTGCTCTCGATGTCATCGATCGCGATCGGCGTCGCCGCCCTCGTCGCAGTCGACTCCTACTCCGCCGACGTCGTCCGCTCGATCCACGTGCAGGCGCGCGGGTTGCTCGGTGCCGACCTCTCCGTCACCGCGCACCATCCCCTTCCGGCACCCGCCCTCGCGATGCTCGACACGCTGCGCACGCGCGGTGCGAAGGAGACGCGCGTGACGACGTTCTCGTCGATGGCACTCGTGAGCGGCGGCAAGGGCACCCGACTCGTACAAGTGCGCGCGATGGGCGCCGGCGCGCCGTACTATGGTGTGATAGAGACGTCGCCCACTGACAAGTGGAAGGAGCTTCAGAGCGCGCCCAACGCCATCGTCGACTCCGCGCTCCTCATCGCGCTCGACGCGAAGATCGGTGACACCCTCTCGCTCGGCTACGCCCGCTTCTCCATCATCGCGACCCTTCGAAACGTTCCCGGCGACGTCGGCATCGCGGCAGCACTCGGGCCGCGCGTATACATCCCCGATCGCTATCTTGCCGAAACGAAGCTGCTGGGCTTCGGAAGCCGGGCGGATTACGAATCGCTCGTGAAGCTCCCTGCCACCATCGATGCCGACGTATTTGCGAAATCGCATCGCGAGCTCTTCGATTCGCTTCAGCTCCGCGCGAAGTCCGTCGCCGACACGGAGCGCTCGCTCACGCGATCGATCGAGCAGCTCGGACGCTTTCTCGGACTTGTCGGACTGATCGCACTTCTGCTCGGCGGCACCGGCGTCGCGAGCGCGCTGCGCGCATACATGGCGGAGAAGATCGACACCATCGCCGTCCTCCGCTGCCTCGGCGCGAGCGCGGCGCAGGTAGTGTGGATGTTCATCATCGAGGCCGCGGGGCTCGGCTTCGCGGGCGCCTTGATGGGGGTCGTGCTCGGCGTCGCTGCGCAGCTCGTGCTCCCGCACGTGCTCGGCACCTTCATCCCTGTGGACGTCGTGCCGCAGCTGGAGCTGATCCCGGCGCTGAGCGGTCTCGCACTCGGCACCTGGGTGGGGATTCTCTTCGCGCTCGGCCCGGTGCTTGGCGTGCGCAACGTCGCGCCTCTGCAAGTGCTCCGTCGCGATGACAGTGCGAGCGCCGCTCGCTCGGCATGGCGCGATCCGCTCCGGATCGTTGCCGCCCTCGTGCTCGTGGCAAGCGTCGTCGCTGTTTGCATCGCGCGCGCGGACAGCGCGATCGTCGGACTCTGGATGAGCGCGGGGATCACCGCCGCGATCGGCGCGACGTGGTTCGCGGCGATGCTCTGCGCGCGCGCCGCGCGGCGACTCGCGCAGCTTCCCTGGCGCTTCGTCGTGCGGCACGGCATCGCGAATCTCGATCGGCCCGGAAACCAGACGCGCCCAGTCGTTCTCGCGCTTGGCTTCGGCGCGTTTCTCCTCGGCACCCTCGCCCTCGTACAGGGGAACCTGCTCAGGCAAATCGCATCGACCGCCGATGCGTCGGCCGCGAATCTCGCCTTCTTCGACGTGCAGACCGATCAGGCAGCGCCGCTCGACTCGATGTTCAGCGCACGCTCGCTGCCGTCGCTCTCGCGGACGCCGATCGTACCGATGCGCATTGCGGGCTACACGAGCCGGAAGCCGAAGCCGCCCGAGCGCCGAGCAACGGACAGTGCGCGCGCGACCGGCGGCGAGGAGTCGCGCGGCGGCGATCGCGCGCGCCCGTCGTGGGCCGTGCGTCGCGAGTACCGCTCCAGCTATCGCGACTCGGTGGCGTCGAGCGAGAAGATCATCGCCGGCAAGTGGTGGAGCACGCCTGGCCCGGATGCGGATGGGGTTTTCGAGATCTCCGTCGAGCAGAGTCTGGCCGAGGAGCTGGGAGTGATCGTCGGTGATACGATTACGTGGGACGTGCAGGGCGTGCGCATCCGCTCGCGCATTACGAGCCTCCGCGAGGTGCAGTGGGCTCGTTTCGAGCCGAACTTCTTCGTCGTCTTCCAGCCGGCAGCGCTGCGAGAGGCGCCGCAGTCGTTCGTTCTCCTCACCCGCGTGAACGACGACGGCGCTCGCGCGACTCTTCAGCGCGATGCAGTGCTGCGATTCCCGAACGTGTCGACGATCGATCTCTCACTCATCGAAAATGCCGTCGGCAAGATACTCGCTCGCGTCTCGCTCGCGGTTCGCTTCATGGCGCTGTTCAGCGTCGTGACCGGGATTCTCGTGCTCGTGAGCGCGGTAGCCGCGTCGCGTCGCCAGCGCGTGCGCGAGAGCGTGCTGCTCAAGACGCTCGGCGCCACGCGCGCGCAGATCGTGCGCATGCTCTTCACCGAGTACGCGCTGCTGGGCGCCATCGGGAGTGTCGCCGGGATTCTTCTCGCCGTGGGCGGCGGATGGGCAGCCGTGCATTTCATCTTCAAGGCGCCCTTTACAGTCTCCCCGCTCGCGCTCACCGTTGTCGCGGCGCTGACCATGCTCCTCACCATCGTGACGGGACTCTTCGCCGCGCGCGATGTATTCGCCGAGACGCCGATGGCGGCGCTGCGCGAAGTGTAGATAGAGGTCATGCAGCATCACGGACACTTCGCGTCGCTCGCTCCCACGATTCTCAGCATGCTTGGGCGCTCGTGGGTATACGTCACCCTTGGCGCGACGAGCATCATCACCGAGGAGGCAGCGCCGGTGCTCGCCGGCTTCGCGGCGCATCAGCGGCACCTCGGCGTCGCGCAGGCGGCGGCGGCGTGCGCGATCGGCAGCTGGGCGGCGGATATAGCGCTCTATGCGGTCGGGCGCTGGCGCGCGGTGAAGCTCGCAACCCGCTTTCCGAAGCTCATGCGGCCGATGGAGAAGCTGCTTGCGGTGGTGCGGCGCCATCCGTGGCGCGCGTCGATCGCCGTGCGGTACGCGTACGGCGCTCGCATTCCCCTCCCTATCGCTTGCGGTGCGGCGGAGATTCCCTTCACGCAGTATCTCATCGGCAGCGGTATCAGCTGCTGGAGCTGGGGTGCGATCTTCACCGCGATCGGCTGGGTGTTCGGCTCGACCGCCGTGCTCCTGCTTGGCCGTATTCGCAGGCATGAGGACGTGCTCGCGATCTCGCTGGTGGTGGCGGTCGTAGTCATCGTCGCGACGATCGCGCTGCGAAATCGTGAGAAGGTGCCCGTGGAGATCGACGCGGGGCTAATCGGATTCAGGCGTGGGGAGCCGCCGGCGAATCGCTAGAGCGCCACGGGATAGAAGGCGCTGCCCGATTTGTCGATCGCCGACCATATTCCTCGGAATACGTTTGGCAGTACCGTCAGCGATATTGTCGGGGGATCGTTAACAAACTTCAGGGAGCAGCCGCCGCGCTCCGGGATCATCACCGCCTCATGCGCTCTTCGTCCGTCGCGATCGTGTTGTCGTTCTGTACAGTGGCCGGCTGCTCGAGACCTGCGGCCGATGCCGTGCCCTCCAGCCAAAGCGCGACAGCGACGAGCGCGCTCCCCGTCTCGTGGCCGTACAGGGATACGACGAGGGCGGTGACTGCCGCGCACGGGATGGTGGCGACGGATGCACCGCTCGCAACGCACGTCGGCGCCGCTGTTCTTCGCGACGGCGGCAACGCTGTCGACGCAGCCGTCGCGACAGCATTCGCTCTCGCGGTTGTGTATCCCGGTGCCGGCAACATCGGCGGCGGCGGCTTCCTCGTGGTGCACACCGCCGACGGGCGCGAAGGGGCTCTCGACTTTCGCGAGACTGCGCCGGCCTCGGCGACGCGCGACATGTATCTCGGCGCCAACGGACACGCCGATGATCGCTCGATCACCGGTGCGCTCTCGGTGGGAACGCCCGGATCGGTGATGGGGCTGTGGCAGGCGCACGAGCGCTACGGCTCACTCCCGTGGGCGCAGCTGCTCGCGCCGGCGATCGAGCTCGCTGAAAAGGGATTCGTCGTCGACTCGGATTTTTCGGGATCGCTTCACGGGGACAGCGCTCGCCTCGCGCGCTTCCCTGCCTCGGCCGCGCTCTTCCTGCCGGGCGGACACGCGCCGGCGCCGGGCGATCGATGGAGCAATCCCGATCTGGCCACGGTCCTTCGCCGCATCTCGGCCGATGGGCCGAAAGGGTTCTACGCGGGGCGCACCGCGGAGCTCATCGAGGCGGAGATGCATCGAAGCGGCGGGAAGATCTCGCTCGCGGATCTCAGCGGATATCGCGCAAAGTGGCGCGCGCAGATCGAATTCACCTATCGCGAACACCGCGTCGTCTCGATGCCGCCGCCGTCGTCGGGTGGAGTCACGATCGCGCTCGTCGCTCACGAGCTCTCGCGCTACGATCTTCGCTCAGCCGGATGGCATTCGCCCGAGGAGCTGCATCTCCTCACCGAAGCCATGCGTCGCGGCTTCGCGGTGCGGAACAACGTGCTCGGCGATCCGGACTTCGTCGCGATGCCGATAGCGCGGCTGCTGTCGCAGGGATACGCCGACACACTCGCCTCGACGATCGAGAAGAACCGTGCAACGCCGTCATCGAGCATCAACGTCGGCCAGAACATGCAAGCGGAGCGGAAGCAGACGACGCACTTCTCCGTTGTCGATGGCAAGGGTGGTGCAGTCGCGCTCACGACGACCCTCAATGGCGACAACGGCTCGGCGGTCGTCGTCGCAGGCGCGGGATTTCTGCTGAACGATGAGATGGATGACTTCGCCACCGAGCCCGGGAAGCCGAACATGTTCGGACTCGTGCAGGGCGAGGCAAACGCGATCGCGCCGGGCAAGCGGATGCTCTCGTCGATGTCGCCGACCATCGTGATGGGAACGGACAACACACCGCTCCTCGTGACCGGCGCACAAGGCGGGCCGACGATCATCAGCACGACCTTCGAGATGCTCTCCAATGTAGTCGACTACGACATGGGCATCGGCGCTGCGGTGAGCGCGCCGAGAACGCACCATCAACATCTCCCGGACACGCTTTATTACGAGAAAGGCGGGATCCCCGAGACAACGCTCACCGCGCTCAATGCCATGGGTTATCCAACGAAGGACGTCGGCGCGCACGGAGATCTGGGCTTCGCAGCCTCGATTCTCCGAAAGGGAGGCGTCGTCCAGGGCATGGCCGACCCGCGCGTACATGGGCTCGCGGAAGGCTACTAGCTGTTAGCGCCTCCGCCCTGCTCGACCCTCAGCTTCGCGACGTCGCCGTCTCCAGCTCGACGGTCGCCTTGCGCTCCAGCTTGCCCCATCCCACCACGCGCCCGCGTAGAGCGGCCATCACCGAGCGTACGACGACCCAGTACATCACCTGGCGATACGCGAAGCGCTGAAGGAAGATCAGCCAGGTAAGCCACTTGTCCTCGTCGGGCTCGAGCGTGAAGGCGAGGATCGATGCGAGCCAGTCGACGATGAGGAAGACGGCGTAGTAGGTGAGCACCTGCTCTACCGAAGTCAACGCGTAGGTCGCGCCGTGCGCCTCGCGGATCGCCCATGCGCTCCAGAGGCTGAGCACGAACATCAGATCAGCGATCGGCGACAGGAACGGATAGATGATCTGGAAGAGCAGTACGTTCGGAAGCGCAACGAAACCGAGCAGTCCGTAGCGCGGATGAAAGAATGTCCGCCGATGCTTCCAAAGGCACTGCAGCGTGCCGAACGACCAGCGAAAGCGCTGCTTGGCGAGTCCGCCGAGCGTGTCGGGAGCCTCCGTGTAGCCGATGGCTTCGTCGGCGTAGGCGATCGAGAAGCCGCGGCGCCGAATCGAGAGCGTGAGATCCTGATCCTCCGCGAGCGTGTCCTCACTGAAGCCGCCCGCCTTTTGCACGAGTGACTTGCGCCACGCGCCCACGGCGCCCGGCACCACCGTGATGCAGTTGAGCAGCGAGAAGGCGCGCCGGTCGAGGTTCTGACTGGTGACGTACTCGATCGCCTGCCAGCGCGTCACGAGATTGATGCGATTGCCGACCTTCGCGTTGCCGGCTACCGCGCCGACCTTCGGATCGTGCAGCGGCTCGACGAGCTCCGCGACCGTGTCCGGCGCGAAGAGCGTATCAGCATCGAGACAGATCACGATGTCGCCGGTCGCGTATTCGAGTCCGTAGTTCAGCGCGCTCGCCTTCCCGCCATTCGGCTTTCGATAGACGCGCACCGTTGGATGATCGCCGTAAGCGGCGCGCGCCACCTCGTACGTGCCGTCCGGCGATCCGTCGTCGACGACCACGACCTCGAGCTCGCCCGGATACTCCTGCGCGATCAGCGTCTCGATGGTGCGCAGGATGACCTTTTCTTCGTTGTACGCGGGGACGATCACGCTCACCGACGGCGCGAACGTGATGGGCGCATCTCGGTTCTGGTGGTTCTTCACATGCTGAGCGATCGCGAGGACGGTCATGAAGACCAGTCGCGCAAAGCCCAGAAAGATCGCGAGGAAGAAAATCCAGTAGAGCAGCCACTGCACGAGACTGAGCGTTCCCCAGCCAAGGAGCTCGCCCGCGCGCGCGAGCCTGTTGCGCGGCGGCAGCCCCGGCATCGCCTGATCGCGCGTGAGCCCGATGAGCTCCGAAAGCGGCACCACCGTGTCGCCCACCGCGCGAAGTGAATCGATTAGCGGTCCGAGCGCCGCGAGGGTCTGACTGCGATCTCCGCCGCCGTCGTGGAGCAGCACCACGTTTCCTCTCGTGCGCTGCGCCATCACTGTGTCGATGATCGTCTGCACACCCGGCGACTGCCAGTCCTCGGCATCGATGTGCAAGCCGATGATCAGGTAGCCGCGCTCCTTCGCGATCTGCGCCGGCACGAGCTCGTCGAGCGTCGTAGGCTCGGCGTCTCCAAAATATGGCGGGCGAAAGAATGCCGTGCGGCGCCCGAGCACCGCTTCGAACAGCCGCTCTGTTGCGTCGAGCTCGAGCTTGGTGCGCTTGTCGCCCGTGAACGCGAGGTTCGGATGCGAGAATGTGTGATTCCCGATGAGATGCCCCTCGTTGAGGATGCGACGCATCAGCGGTATGTGCCGCTCCGCATTCTCCCCGATGAGAAAGAACGTCGCCGACACGCCGCGCGATTTGAGCGTGTCGAGAATCATCGGCGTCCACTTCCCGTCCGGCCCGTCGTCGAAGGTGAGCGCGATCAGATGCGGATCGTTGCTCCCGTAACGATTCACGATGTACGGCGTACCGACCTTGTGGATGACCTCGTCGACGACGAGGCGCGTCTTCGGATCGATACGTACCGTGCGACTACCTGAGTCTGGGCTCGCGAACAGATCGAGGATCTCGCCGCTCCCCTCCATCTCCGCGTCGTACCCGGGCGGAATGACGCTCAGCAGCGCGGCCGACGAATCGATGCCGGCCTTGCCGAGCACGCGCCAGATCGCGGGATCCTCGGATCCCATGCGCCAGATACCCATCCCCGCGGTGCCGAGCGCCTGCGCGGCGACGGTCTGGTTGTAGGCGGTGATGGCATCGAGATACCACGCGAGATGATCGGTCGAGTCGCGATCGGTCCACGTCGCGTACGGGTTGAGCGTCACTGAGTCGAAGTGCAGCACCTTCTTGTCCGCCTTTCGCACCGCGGACATGATCTCCTGGAAGGTGAGCTGCTGCCCATTCGTCGTGCTGTCGCCGTCGTTCCAGTCATAGCCGTACGCACCGACGATCGGAATCGCCTTTTGGGCCGGCACGAAACGCAGCATGTGCTTCATCCGTTCGACGAACCACTGCTGACTCGCGATCGGCCCGGGATCCCCCGTCTTTCCGAAGTGCTCGTCATACAGCATTAGAAACAGATAATCATTCACTTCGGCGAAGCGCGTCAACTGATGGTCGCTGTCATTCACACTGGCGGCCTGCGTCACGAGCTTCCCCATCGGCGCGAGCCGTCGGCGCAGCTCCGCCACGAATCTCGCGATGGGCTCGGTGAGCTCCTGCGGCTCTTCCTCGAAGTCGATCGTGACCCCGCCCATTCCATAGTAGGAGACGCTGTCGGTCAGCTGCTTGAGCGCGAGCTCGCGCGATGCCGTGTCCGCGAGCAGATGCCGCAGCCCCACCGGATCCCAGCGCTTTGTGGCCGAGTCGAAGTTGCTGACCATGATGAAGATCTGCGGCCGGAGCTTGAGATCAGGGACCGCGCTCGCGATCGTAACGGCGACGCGCCGGTCGATGCGCATGCGAAGACCGCTGCCGTTCGCGCCGAGCCATGCGCACTCGCACACGACCCAGTCGAGGTCGTCGGCGTGTTGCAGCAGCGCATCGAGCGAGTTGTCGTCCCACGTCACGTAGAAGCCGGCGACGATCGGGGCGCCGGGTGCACGCGGCTTTCCCGGCACGCCGCGCCCGCGCACCGGCAGCGTGTTCGCCCTCATGCCGGGGACACGATTTTTTCGAAGCGTGAAGTAGAGCTGCAGCTTCTTGGAGAGGCGCTCGCGCTCGATCTTGCTCGTGGCCAGCCCGGGCGCGCGAGGCTCGCCCGTGAGAGGAATCTCGGGAAGGAGCGGCGGGATCATCAACATGGTGATTGTGATCACCGCCACGATGCTCGTGATTATACCGACGACGAGCGCGACTCGCCGAAGACGGCGCCAGCGGCGTCCGGTCTCGTCGAGAAAAATCGGCGCGCGGCGGGCAGGTCTGAAACTGGAATCCACTGGAGTCAACTTAGCGAGGTCGAACCCGAGCTGAAGATGAGGGTCTTATAAGAAACAACGTGCCGTCGAAGTATGAGTCGCTTTTAATTGCTTTCGTCGTTAATGAAAACGACGTGTTCCCGATAATCATGGGGGAGAAGATGAGACAGAGCGACCGAGAAAAGCGCTCGCCCCACACGATTTCAACGAGGACCGGTCAATGCGTCACCATTCACGTCAGTCGCGACAGAATACGACGATCACTTCGCAGCTCAGCACACGTTCGATGAGCCGTGCGGTTATCGCGATCGTCGCGATCGGTGGATTGGCCGCATGCTCCGCCGACCAGAATCTCGCCGTCGCTCCCGAACAGAAGTCGACGTCGCACCGCACCGTATCGACACCGACGATCGTGTACGTGTCGAATGCGAGCGGCGTCAATCAGCTCTGGAAAGATGCAGGCGGCGTCACGTCGCGCGTCACTTTCTCGGATGCGGCGGACCAGGATCCACATAGTGCAGCCGGACACCTCGTCTTCGCATCCTATCGCGACGGTGATGAAGAAATTTATATGGGCAGAAACGACCTCTCCGGCCTGAAACGCCTCACCACGAGCGGCGGAACGGACGAGCAGCCGAATTTGAGCCCCAACGGTACGCGCATCGCGTTCGTGAGCGGTCGCTCGGGCACGCCGCGGATCTGGACGATGGATTCGACGGGCGGGAACCAGACTGCGCTCACGACTGGCTCGGAGAGCTACGTCCCCGAGTCGGCGCCTTCGTGGAGCCCGAACGGAACGCAGCTCGTCTACACGTCCACGCGCTCGGGGCTCTCGCAGGTATTCGTGATCGCGGCAGCCGGCGGCACGCCGGTTCAGCTCACGAACGAGATGAATGGCGCGTTCAATCCGGTTTGGAGCGCGGACGGCACGCAGATCGACTACGTATCCGTCGTCGGCGCCCCCTCGCTACGCGTCGTGACGGTAGCTACTGGTGAGAAGTCAGACTTGGTGTACGACGGCGCCGGTATTGGGCAGCCAGCGTGCTCCACGAACGGTTGTTATGCGGTCGAGGGCGCGTACGGCGACAACGGCGATATCGTTTCGATCGGCAGCGACCAGTCGGTGACGACGGTCGTTGGCACGGCAGCGAACGAGATCAGCCCGACGGTCCTCGTTCCATAATCGAGAATGATCTCCGCCCCTCTTTCCAAAAGCGCAATCGTGACAGCACCAGAGATGCTCCTGCCTGACCGCCGCACGGTGCGCGTGCTGCTGGTGGATGACGAGGAGGCCATCCGGTTGTCGCTGAGCACGTTCCTCACGCGCTCCGGCTACGAGGTGGAGACTGCTTCCTCCGCTACTCAGGCGCTCGAGATGCTAGATAGTGGCCGCTTCTCGCTGATGCTGAGCGACATCCGCATGCCCGGGATGACCGGTGTCGAGCTCGTGCCAAAGGCTCTGGCCACGAACCCCGATCTCGCGATCGTCATGCTGACGGCGGTCAACGATGCGCCGACTGCGACAGAGGCGCTCTCGCGCGGAGCGATGGGCTATCTCACCAAGCCTGTCGAGCTTCCCGATCTGCACGAGTCGATCCTCAAGGCCCTGCACCGCCGCGAGATGCTACTGCAGCAGCGCGAGATCGATCACGTCATCCGCGAAGAAGTCACGATGCGCACCGCGGAGATCGAGCGCGAGAAGTCGGCGCTGCGCGATCTCACGATTCAGGTGGCCGAGTCACTGGTGATGGCGATGGAGGCGAAGAATCCGTACATGCGCGGTCGCTCGATCCGCATCGGAGAAATGTCCGCTGCGATCGCCGACGAGATGCATCTCGACGTCGACACGGTCGAAGCGGTGCGCCTCGCCGCGCGACTGATGGACGTGGGCAAGATCGGAATCCGCGAAGAGATTCTGAACAAGCCGGGCTCGCTCACCCCGGAAGAGTTCGCGCACGTGAAGCAGCACGTCGAGCTCGGGGTGAACATCCTCGCGCCAATGAAGCATCTCGGTCCAGTGCTCGATTATGTTCGCGATCACCACGAGCACTTCGACGGCTCAGGGTACCCGCGCCAGCTCGCCGACAGGCAGATCTCGATCGGCGGACGCATCCTCGCTGCAGCCGATGCGTACGACGCTCTCACATCGGGCCGCTCGTACCAGGAGCCGCTGATGCCGCATAGCACGCTCGAGTATCTCTCCGAGCGCGTCGGCTCGCTGATAGATCCCGAGGTGTTCGAGGGGCTCACGAACGTCGTGCGCCGCAGGCGCTCGCTCACGTTCATCACGGCGATCCCGAGCTGACGCTGGCCGAGCGCCGAGACGATGCGCTCGAGTGGTGCCGAGGGCGCAGCTGGATCTGGCGAGCGATTTTGCTCGCCTATCTCGTCTACATAGCCGTCCGCTCGCTGAACGACTACGAGTACTGGACGATCTTCGCCGGCCTCACCCTGGGCGTTCACGAGGGCGGGCACATCCTGTTCAGCCCACTCGGTGAGCTCCTCGAAGTCGCCGGCGGAAGCATCACGCAAGTCGCGGTGCCACTCGTCGTCGCCTACGCCTTCCTGCGCCAGCGCGAATACTTCGGCATCGCGGTCGCGCTCGCGTGGCTCTCGATGAGCCTCACGAATCTCGCGACCTACGTAGGCGACGCGCGCAACCAGGATCTTCCGCTCGTGAGCATGGGAAGCGGCGGCCCGATCCACGACTGGCACTATCTCCTCGCGCGCTATGCGATGCTGGGCGACGCTCGCGCCCTCGCGCGCTTCACGACATTCCTTTCCCTACTCTCGATCGCGGCCGCCATCGTGCTCGGCGCGTGGCTGTGCAATGCGATGCGCCTGTCCGCCGGCGAAGCTGCGCCGGCGGACGAAGGAATCACCAGCAACTAGCAAATCGCTGCTGGCTATTCTTCCTCGTGAGACGAGCGTGCCGCGCTCATCGGCTTGCCGTCGGCCGTCGAGTGAGTGGCCCACCACGCAGGCGTGCCGATGATGTTTGGATTCTTTTGCGCGGCGAGCATCGCCTGAGTCACGTCGGCGCCGGGACCCGAGACATCACCGGTCGAGGTCGCCGTAGCCGTCTGCACCGGCTTGGTGGCCGACGTGTCCTTCATCTTGCTCTGAGCCATCGCGGCGCACGGAACGATCATCATCGCGCCAACTGCCATCCATGTGACTTTCATATTTGCCCCCTCTCATCCAATCTCTCGGACTCGAATTCTGGCCGCCGGCATCGGCGACACAGCAACGAGAGGTGCATATACCACACCGATTGTGGTGCTTGGCGCATCAAGCTTTCCTGATGTCATACTGAGCGTCATGGTGCTATAGGAGTGTACCACGCAGGATGATGAAGGCGACGCTGAAGTAGATGATCAACCCCGTCACGTCCACGAGCGTGGCGACGAAGGGGGCCGAGGCGCTCGCGGGATCGAAGTTGAAGCGGCGAAGTACGAACGGAAGCATCGAGCCCGCGAGCGAGCCGAAGGTCACCACTCCAACCAGCGCGGTCGCCACCGTCACCGCCACGAGCGTGTGATGGATGCCGTAGTTGTACCAGCCGAACTGCTGCCACAGCATGATTCTGATGAAGCCGATCGCGCCCAGAATCAACCCGAGCACGATGCCCGACGGCAGCTCTCGCGAGGCGACCTTCCACCAGTCGCCCAGCGTGACCTCGCGCAGTGCCATCGCGCGAATGATCAGCGACGTCGCCTGTGATCCCGAGTTTCCGCCTGAGCTGATGATCAGCGGAATGAACAGCGCGAGTACGACCGCCTTGCTGATCTCGCCCTCGAAGTATCCCATCGCCGTCGCGGTCAGCATCTCGCCGAGGAAGAGCGCGCAGAGCCAACCCGCGCGCTTTTTGATCATCGACCACATGCTGATTTCCATGTACGGCTCGTCCAGCGCCTCCATACCTCCGAACTTCTGCACATCCTCCGTCGTCTCGCGGACGATGGCGTCGATCACGTCGTCGACCGTCACGATGCCGAGAAGCTTCCCGTCATCGTCGACCACCGGAACCGCGAGCAGATTGTATTTCGACAGCAGCCGGGCCACGTCCTCACGATCTGTGGTCGGCTTCACCGTGAGCGGCACGCGCTGCGGCCCCACCTCGAGCACCTTCGCGTTGCGGTCCGCGATCATGAGCTGGCGCAGCGACACGACGTGCACCATCCGCTGCTGCGCATCGAGCACGTAGATCGTGTACACCGTTTCCTTCGCGCCGCCGACGCTCACGATGTACTGCAGCGTCTTCTCCACCGTCCAGTCGCTGGCCACCGTGACGGCTTCCGTCGTCATGATGCCGCCCGCGACCTCGGGCGGATAGCGCAGCAGCAGTGCCAGCGAGCTACGCGTGGTGGCGTCGAGCGGCTTCGCCAGGCGATCGCGCTCCGCCGGCGTGAGCTCGCGAAAGAGATCCGCCTGCTGATCCGCGGACATCGCCTCGAGCAGCGGCGCGGCAGACGCCGCGTCGATCTTCGCGAAAATCTCCGCACGCCCCTCGAGCTCCGGTTCGTCGAACACCTGCACGACGAGATCGAACGGAAGCGCCTTGATGAGCTGCGCCGCCGCGTCGGGCTGCAATCGGCTCAGCGCCTCGGCGACATCCACCGGCCGCATCTGGGACAGCATCTCCGCCAGCTCGGCCGGATCGCCTGAAAGCAGGTAGAGGAGCTCTGGGGAGTGCGCTTCGATCATCTCAGGCCTCGACGACTTGTGCGTTTGAGAGCCGGCCACCGCGCCATGCGGCCAGCATCCATATCGCCCCGCTCACGACGGCTGCCGCGGGGATCACCAATACACCCTGCTGAATCGAGCTCGTGTCGGAAATCCAGCCAATGAGCGTGGGCGAAGGAACGTCGCCCAGCAGATGGATCGTGCAGATGCAGAGCGCCATCGCTGCGGCCCGCATCCCCGGGGGCACCATGTCGATCAGCTTCGAGTTGATCGGGGCCGTGCACGTAAAGATGAGAAGCTCCGCCGCGAATAACGTAACCAGATACACAGTGGTATTGGCAGTCGTAAAGGCAATAAAGGCGAGCGGCGCGGCGCCCAGGGTGGTGATGGCCGAGAGCCAGAGGTATGCCTCGCGGTTCTTCCTCAGGAGCCGATCGCCAATCCAGCCGCCGCCGAGCGAGCCGACGATCCCCGTCACCACCAGCATGATCGCGAGCTGGCTGTTGGCGACCGCGCTGCTCACGCCGTGCGCGCGCTGCACGAACACCGGCATCCACGCCGCGATCCCGCCCACCGCGAAGGTGTAGGCCGCATAGCCGAGCACCGTGAGACGGTACTGCGTGTTGCGGAGCAGAAAGCGATAGCTCGAGAACGGGTTGGCCGATCTGCCCGGCGTCATCGCCGACTTCATCGGGGCGCGGAGGTGTAGCAGGAACCATCCCACGACGAGCCCCGGCGCACCCGTCACATAGAACGCTTCGCGCCATCCCCAGTGCGCATCGACGAAGCCGCCGATGCCGTATCCGAGCGCAGCGCCCACTGGTGCGGCGGCGAAGAAGATCGCAAACGCGCGCCCGCGCGACTTCTCCGAAAAGTAGTCCGCGAGGATCGCCGGACCGATCGCCGAGTACGCGGCCTCGCCAATGCCGACGAGCGAGCGCGCACCGATGAGCTCAGGCATGGTGCGCGCGAGACCGCCGAGCGCCGTGGCGGCGCTCCAGAGAAAGATCCCGCCGGCGACCCAACGCATCCGGTTCGCGCGGTCACCGACCGCTCCGAAAAAGGGCGCGGCGAGCAGGTACACGGCGAGAAACGCGGTCGAGCCCAGTCCGATCTGCGTGTCCGTGGGCGCGAGCGTCGAGCGCTTGATGCTCTCCGACACCGCCGGAAAGACGAAGCGGTCGATGTAGTTGAGCAGGTTGATCGAGGTGAGGATCCCGAGCACTCCCCACGCGCCGCGCTGCTCGCCCTCGTGCGTGCCGCTTACGTCGGACATCTCGCTCCCCGGTTGTCGCCCCACAATCTGGCCTGTCGCGACGAGATCGGAAAGCGAGCGCGTTGCTGCTCCCTCCCGCGGTGCGTATGCTTAGCGCACTTCACTCCCCGAGGCGGATGCACGTTCTCACCTTCACGCTGCTGACGCTCGTGGGCGCACTGGTCGCCGGCCTCGTTGGCGCGCTCACCGGATTGGGCGGCGGCGTGGTCCTCGTCCCGCTTTTGACGCTCGGCCTCGGCGTCGACATCCGTTACGCGATCGGTGCTTCGCTGGTGTGCGTGATCGCGACGTCATCGGGTGCAGCCGCGGCCTTCGTGCGCGAGGGATACACCAACATCCGGGTCGGGATGTTCCTCGAGATCGCTACCACCGTCGGGGCGCTCATCGGAACGGTAGTCGCGGTTTATGTCTCGTCGTCGACGCTCGCCGTGATCTTCGGGATCGTCCTTCTTTTCTCGGCCGCCCAGTCCATGCGCCACCGTGTCGAGCACATCGCGGTGACCGCGCCCGGCTCGCTCGGTGCCAGACTCCGCCTCGCGTCGACGTATCCGCACAACGGTGAACTGATCAGCTACGGCGTGGAGCACGTGCCGGCCGGTTTCGCGATGATGTTCGTTGCCGGGATACTCTCGGCACTCCTCGGCATCGGCTCGGGCGTGGTGAAGGTGCTCGCGATGGACCGCGCGATGCACCTTCCGTACAAGGTCTCTACGACGACGAGCAACTTCATGATCGGTGTGACCGCAGCCGCGAGCGCCGGTGTCTATCTGCACCGCGGCTACATCGACCCGGCCCTCGTCATGCCCGTGGTGCTCGGCGTGCTTGCAGGGGCGACGATCGGGGCGCGGATGCTCGCACGCGTGCAGGTGAAGCCGCTCCGCATGTTCTTCACCGTGATCATGGTCATCCTCGCGTGCGAGATGCTCTTTCAGGGGCTCACGAAGCGCATATGAGCGAGTCACCGACAACGCACGCGCACGAGGACTTCGCGCTCGAGCAGCGGCTCGGAACGCTGCTTCGCGGAGGGGTAATTCTCTCCGCAGCGGTGACGCTGATCGGCGGCGTGCTGTATCTCGCGGCGCATGGGATGGCGCCTGCGAGCTACCACATCTTCGCCGGTGAGCCCGCGGGGCTGCGCACCGTGGGTGGCGTCTTCGCGGGCGCCGCACGAGGCGACGCCGCCTCGATAATTCAACTCGGCGTGCTGCTGTTGATCGCGACGCCCGTCGCACGCGTCTTCATCTCGGTGATCGGATTCGCCCGCGAGCGCGACTGGATGTACGTCGCGTGCTCGCTGATCGTGTTCGGCCTGCTCTGCTTCAGCCTGATTCACGGCGGCTGACGTTCGAGGTCAGTGCCCGAACGCCGCCGTGAGCTGCACGTACACCGCACGCCCCGGTGAGGGCTCGTAGTACTTCCCTGCCGCGGCATTGATCGCGACGGAGCCGGAGTAGTGCTTGTCGAAGACGTTCTGCAGTCCGATCGACGGAGCAAGCCAGGGGCGCCCGAAGAGCGCCGTGCCACCCGCGCGCAGATTCATGATCGCGTAGCCGGCCGCGTATGCACTGTTGCCGTCGTCGACGTACTGCTTCGACTTTCCGAGCCCCTCGACGGTTCCGAAGACACTGTGGTAATGATACGTCGCGCTCGCCTGCACCTGATGCACAGGTATTCCCGGAATAGTGTTGCCGGCGAAGTCCGTGTCGTTCACGTCGTAATTGCGGAAGCGGAAGTGCGAATACGTGTATGACGCGGCGATCGTGAAGGCATCGACGTCGGACTGCGCGGCCAGCTCGAGTCCCTCGCGGCGCGTCTTTCCCGCATTACGGTAGTAGGTGCGACCGTTGCCGTCCGGAACCTCGAAGGCGATCAGCTCATCGTGCACCTCGGTATCGAAGCCCGCGATGTCGTACTGCACGCGCGTCAGCACGATTCCCTTGAGTCCGATCTCGTAGGTCGTCGAGAGCTGCGGCTGCAAATCCGGATTGAAGCCGCCCGAGCCATTCGCCTGGTTGCCGAGCTCCGTTGTGGTCGGCGTCTCGAAGGCGCGAGAAACATTCGCATACGCGGAGTGCATCGGCGACAGCTTCGCGACGAAGCCGACCATGGGGCTCCATGCGTGCAGCGTGCGATCTCCGGAGTCGTCGGGGTTGGTTGCGGAAACCGGGAAGTTGTCCACGACTTCGAACTTCACGTAGTCCGCGCGGATGCCCGCGCTCAGCGTGTAGCGGTCGCCGAACTTCACCTCGTCGCGAACGTACGGCCCGACGCTCGACACTCTCTCCTGCTGATCGAGCGAGCGCGCGCCCTGTTCATGGCCGAGGTTGGCGCAGGATGTCGTAGGGGTCGCGAGCCCATTGCAGTTCGCCCAGTTGAAGCGATGATCGCTGACGCCCTGTACGTCGACGCCGACGCTCGCGCGATTCTCGAGGCCGAACAACGTGAGGGGCGCAGTCGCGCGGGCGCCACCGCCCCACTGACCGCGATTCACCCTCACGATTGCGAAGGTGAGCGGGTTGTAGAGCGAGCGCCCGCCGCCGTAGATCTGCGCGGACATTTCCCCGGTTCCCATCAGGGCGTGGCGCGCGGAAAGTCCGGTCTGCACCATCGTGACTTCCTTGCGCGTGTGCTTGCGGACCTGCGACGGATCGGCCATCCACGGCGCGCTGTCGGCCTGCGCCGCGGTGAGCGCGCCGGGATTCTGAGCCGTCGGCTCGTCGATCCCCATCACCTGAAGCTCGAAGTCCGTGCCGCCCGCGTTGTAGAGGAGCCGGCCGTAGCCGTTCGTCAGCCGCTGCGCGGAGTACTCACGATAGCTGTTGGTGGACGTGTGGCCGACGTTGGCATCGTAGCTCCCATTCAGCGCGACAAAAGCTGTATTGGGAACCGCGGACTTGAACGTGCCACCGACCACGCCCGTGAAGCGCGACGTCTCATACGATCCGCCTTCCGAGCGAAGCTGCGCCGCGAATGCGTCGGTCGGCGAGTCGGCGCTTCGAATGTCGATGACGCCGCCCGACGCGTTGCCGTACAGCGACGCCGCCGTACCTCGAATGACCTCGATGCGCCCGATGCTCTCGAGATCGAGATAGTCGAGGGGCGTCTGGCCGTCGGCGTTCGTGAGCGGCATGCCGTCGCGGAGGATGCGAACACTCCGCACGCCGAACGATGAGCGCGAGCCGAAACCACGAACGGCGATGCGCACATCCTGCGAGGGATTCGTGCGCAGCGCGACGACGACACCGGGAAGTCCGAAGAGCGCCTGGTCGGCCGTGAGATGCTGCTGCCCCGGACGCTGGCTGTCGGGGCGCACACTCGTGATCGCATACGGCAGGTCGAGCACCGAGCGTCCGACATCGCGGCTCACCGTCACGACGGGCGCGAGACGCTGGATGTTCCGCGCCATCGAATCCTGTTTCTGACGGGCGATGGAGTCGGAGCGCGCGCGTGCGGCGGTGTCGATCGCGGCGGTGGTGTCCTGCGCCCGAATAGCCACAGGAATCAGGATCGCGAGTGCAGCGAGAATGGTGCGAGCGCGCAGTCGCGAAGCGAGGAACTTCATTTATGTCCGTCCGAGGTGCAGGAAGTCGCAGCGGTGAATCGTGGCTCGCCTGAAATGTCGCAAATATGAACATCGGGATGCAAATGAAGCGGCCTGCATGGCTCGAGCGTCTCCGCGCTCAGTGTGCCCAGCGCACGACCGCGAGCGAATACGGTGGGAGCACGATCGACTCGGCGCTCGTCGTCCGATGGCGCGGAGGGCGATCCGGACTCGGAGCCCCGTCGGCGCCGGCAGCGTGCCAGCGGTATTGCGCGCGCGAGAAGATCCACACGTCGCGCGGGCCGCTGGCCGGACTTTCGGCACCTGCTCCCGCAAACGCGAACCTCACCTTTCGCGCGTGAACGGCATCGCGATTGACGAGCAGCACTGCCCATCTGCCGTCGGGACGCTGCACCGCGAACGACGAGAGCAGCGTGTCGGGGCTCCCTGCCGCGCTCATTGGAGCCGCAGTGAAGAGCGTGTGCGCGCCGTCGCCAGGCTCGAGCCATTCGTGCGTGAGCAGGCGTACGGCATGATACGCTGCCACCGGATGCCTGATGTCTCGCCGGCTCGTCGCGAGAAAGAGCGCGTTGTTGCCCCACGCGTTGCAGCGCGGATCGCTGTCGAGATACGTCGGCTCGTACCCGTAGAGATACGCGGTCGCGCCGCCGAGCGAGAGGAAGTGGCCGAGGAGATCGGCGTCGAACAGCGCGCCTTCGATATCCACCTCCGCCCTGCTCGCGAATGCCGAATAGCCGTACTCGGCGACGACTTTCGGCAGCGCGCGCGGCACGCCCTGCTCTTCGAGATGACGCATCGCATCGGCGAGACGACCGGGCGCCGACGCGAGCTGCGGCGCAGTGGGAGCGCACACGTCGTCGAAGGGATACCACTCGAAGGAGAGAAAGGTGAAATCGGCGAGACGGTCGCGATATCTTAGTACTGCGATAAATCGCTCCATCCATGGTGCGCCGGCCGAATCCTCGGGCCACGCCATCATCACCTGGCTCTCCGGGCTCTGAAAGCTCGGCCCACCGAGCGTTGCACGCGGCGCGACGTCGTGCAACGCGCGCGCCCAGCGGAGATAGAGCGACGCGTAGTCTTCGGGGGTGACGTATTGGCCGTCCGGCTCCTCGCCGAGCTCCACGCGATCGTAGGCGTAGCCGCGCGAAGCGAGGAAGCGAAGCTCGTTCGCGCCGTCCTCGGGTGTGGAGAAGAGAACGGGGACTGGCACCATCGCGGGCAGCCCGTTCGTGAGACCGCTCCGGTATACCCGGTCGAAGCCCGCCTGCTCGAGATCGAGGTCGACGTCGGACGCGCGATGCCAGGGATCGGTGGACGAGGCGTATGTGAGACTTTGCGAGGTGCGCGTGGTGCCGTGCTTCAGCACGTCGCTGAGCGCGCCGCCGCTCGATGTGCGCCCGATCCACAGCTCGCGAATCGCATAGCCGGCGGAGTCGCGCGGATCGCGCGCGCCCGCGAGCGCCGTGTGCGAGCTCGCGGTGAGCACGAGGCGCACGAAGCGCGTAGCAATTGGCCCGTCGGCGAGTGCGATGCGCTGCTCGCCGCCCGCGCCCGCGTGCACGTCGCCGTGCGGAAATGTCATCCATCTCCCCGCAGGACTCTCGTCGATGTCGTCGACGACGTCGCCCTTCCAGTACTGCACGCGAAAGTCGGTGGCGTATGGCTCGGCCCACGCGATGCGGATCGCCGAGACGTGGGCGACGGCGCCGAGGTCGGCGATCACCCACTGCGGATGTGCGGTGGTGTCCTCGCGATCGAGCGCGGGATCGAGATACGGGTTGCTCTTCCAGAAGGTGCTCGTGTCACCATCATCGAGGCGCGAATAGCCGGTGTTGTCGGCCTGGTCGACGGTGTTGCCGCGCCGCGGGAGGCGATAGCCGTGCGTGAGCGTGATCGGCGCCGCTGACATGGAATCGGAGATCCAGTATCCTCGAGCGTGCGCGGAATCGCTCCAGCGGCCGCGCGGATTCCAGTGCCACGCCTCTATTCCGAGCTCGGTCCGCAGCCGATAAGACAGACGGCTGAGGCCGGCAGAACGCATGGCGGCTATATTCTGCGGTGTATAAATGTCGCGAAGCGTTCCCTTGCCATGTCCGTCGATGCCAGCGCCCAGGGCGAGCGAGGGGCGGAAGGTGGCGAGAGGCCGCCCGCTATCTATGATCACCGTGGCGGCGAACTGCCCTTGCAGCGGGCCAATGGCGCCACTCGCCAGGAGTAATAGAGCGCTCATGGGTGACACCTTCGGCCCTCGAGCTCGATGCCCGATGCGCGCGGGCAGAACTCTTGCTCGTGAAGCGGCAAAGCGGTCGCGCGTGCGCGACAGCAGGGTCGCATGTAAACAATTGATACTCACCACGCGGCCATCCACAGCGGCGGCCGTTCGCTCTCTTTCGGAGGTTCTTCCATGCGGGTTCGCCTCGTTCTTCCCTTCGTGGCTATTGCCCTCGCCGCGTGCGGCGGCGACAGCACCGGCCCCAAGCCGCCGGCGCACTTCTCCACTATCGTCGTCTCCGACACCGGCTTCGCGCCCTCTGCGCTCACGGTGCAGACGAATACGCTCGTCACGTGGAGCGTCACCTCCGGCAGCGACCACCATGTCATTCGCTTCACGAGCAACGTTCCCTCGGGCGGCAATCCGAACAGCAACGTGCTCGTGAATGGCCAGAGCGCGTCGACGACCTTCCTTCAGACGGGCGCTTACACGTACGACGATTCGCTTCACGCCGAGCACCACGGTTCCATTACGGTGCAGTAGCTCCTCTTCGGCGCGCCACATGGGTGTCGCTTCGCCGCGTCAGCGTCCAAGAAAGTCCTGATAGCTTAGGCGCTGATATGCCTCCCCGGCACGGACTTGCCCGTCGTTCGCGCCCGGGGTGCGCTGCATGACCTGACGCGTGTTGTAGCCGTAGACCATTCGCCCGCGCGCGTCCACCCAGCCAAAGCCGTCGAGATACGAGAAGAAAGCGAACGGCCGCACATCGGCCGCGAGCAGATTCTTCCCCCACTTGTACTGCTCGTGCGCCAGGCCGAGCTGCGCGAGGAGCGTCGGCGCGACGTCTACCTGCGAGCCGACGACGTTCACCACGGTGTCGCGAACGGCGAGCGCGCCGCCGAGCCAGAGCATCGGGATGTGATAGAGCATCGACGCGCTCTCACCGGCCAGCGGGGGGAGCTTCGGAAGTGGATGCCCGTGATCCGCGATGATGACGACGAGCGTGCTGTCCCACCATGCTTCGCGCGATGCCTTCGCAATGAAGGCTCCGAGGCTC
>JACCWE010000007.1 GCA_013697785.1 Gemmatimonadaceae bacterium | reverse complement strand
TCCTCGAGCTCCGCGGCCTCGATACCTAGCTTGAGGCCGGCGGCTCGATCGACTCCGATTCGGGCTCGCTCGAGATGAGGCGAAGCGTGGCTCCGCAATCGGAGCACACCTCGTGTACGCGATGCTTTACGATTGTCGCATCGCCGGAGCGCACGGTGAAACGCTCGGTCGCCTCCTCGCGCCGAAGATGCTCGCACTTCTTTCGTGCGGCATCGGCGCCCATTCCCCACTTGCTCGTAAGGTTATCATGCTCGGCCATGATGCTCCTCGTGTAAGATTCCGGCGCCAGGCGGCGCCGGGAGAGGAGACTTAACCGAGAGCTCGAGCGCGTGCAAACGCCGAGCAAGTTACCTCGAGGCCGCCGTAGCGAGCGGCTCCGCGCAAGCCACCACGCGATACACGGCATCCGCGCCTTCGATGAGCTTTCCTTTCATCGGCATATCAAACTCGCCGATCCGAATGCCTCCGTCGCGCGCATGCGCGAGGACCGCGAGTTGCTCGAGCGTAATCGGGAAATAGACATCCTCATCGATTGACGGTGGCCCGATGATGTTGAATTGGTAGCGCGCCGCCTTGTGCGCCGTTGCGCGAAGCGACATGCGCGCGGTGTCAGCCAGTACGATCGCGACCGAGGAATCGGAAAAGCGATCAGGCGTTTGCGCGGCTTGCGTGCGGCCATCGAGTTGATGCGTGCCCTTGAGATGAAGCGCGGCCGTCATCGCCCCCGGAGTTTGTCCCTTTGACTTCGCCACGAGCGAGAGGTCCATCACTTCCTCTTGGGCGAGGAACGCGTAGCCCTGCCCCTTCGATTGGAGCGTGGTCGTATCGGCGAATTTATCGTAACTCGATTTGAGCTGCCCCTTCGACTTCGGCGCGCCGAGTGCGGCATCGGCGGCGGGACACGATTGGGCGGCGGATGCGGCGGAGAGAAGGGCGAGCAACAGCAGGACGGGAATAGAGCGGAGCATGAAGCCCTCTCGGTAGGGGTTACGGAGAGGATGCTCGAGCCGCCGGCGGCGCAACGCCGATGCCTACCAAATTCGCATTAGACGCCGTTAGCGCGGGCAGATTTTTCCGATCCTCTATTCCCGCTTCGCGCCCGAGCGCGTCTAGGTCCTCTTGGAACATCCTCCCGACGGAGCGCAACGCCTCCGCGTGCTCCGATTGCAACTGCTCGAGCTCCTCCTTCGGCGCCGAGCGCCACCCCGCGAACACGATGTTCACTTGTTTCGCGAACATTGTCATCAGTGGTTGTGCCACCTCCGCCGGCCCGATGAGGCGCGCGATGTGAAACGGTCGCGCAGCATCCCCGAGCATTTCTCCCCATCGAACGGGCTCTCTCGTCACGCCGCCGAGATAAACGAGACGATCATCGGCCGCGAACACATCGACATAGGCGCGGAGTTTTTCATCGTAGCGCGCGCGCTTTGTCGCGCGCGTCTAGCGTCGCCTTGTGCTCCCGCTCTTCCACAGTCTCCCCGCGCTTCGCGAGCATCCGCCTCTCGAATGATCGCTCATCGAGCACGCGAGTAATGACCGGCGAGAGAAGCGTGCCGACGACGCCGGCGATGGCGATCACTCCCGAATTGTCCATGTACCTCCGAATGGTGGAGAGCGGTGTAACCGGTCGGCGTCTTTAGGAGTGAAGCGCGCTCCGATGGAATTCCAAGCCTCTCACCTCACCGGCCCCTCATGGACCTCAACATCCTCGCCTCCCTGCCCGTCCCCGCGCGCCGCGGTGTGTTTCGTGTCCTCGCCGCCGATGGCTCGTGCGCAATCCAATCCATCACATCGACCGGCAAGCAATTCATGCGATGGGAGATGCCCGAGGATTTCTACGACTCCGAATATGCGGAGCTCATGTGGGACTTTCTCGAGGAGCGCGATCCCGTCATGGTGCTCCGGCTCGAGCGCGGTGACTAGGCGCGCTTCCCCCGCTTCGAGGTCGGCTTCCGCGGGAGTGCCTCTCGCGGGGCCATCGGGAGGTCATGGAGCGCGCCGTAGCGAACGGTCGTCGGATCGGTGACTGCCGTTTCCTCCCCGAACACGAGCCATCCCGGATCGACGCCGAGCGCACGCGCGAAGGCCCAAGCGCGCATCGGCGTCTCCGGGATGCTCTTCCCGGCCAGCCAAGAGCCGACGGTCGGTTGACTGATTGAATCCTCGCTCAGGTACGAGGACGCCTTCGCGGCGAGCCACGCTTGCGAAGGGACCGGGTAGCCGCGCGCCTCGAATAATTGCCGCGCCTCCGACGCCCGTTTGCCAAACCCTTCCGCCTCAAGCACTTGCGTCGCGCGACTGCTCACCTATGGGCACCACTTTTGAGGTTGATGTTACGAACCCTTGCGGATTACGTCTCTAGCTTATAAGTTATGCTCACGTAAACGTTACCCGTACGTGAACCTTACGTAAACATAAGCGAGCGGACGATGCCTCTTACCAAGTGGGAACGCAAGGAACGGCTCGGGCACGGCGCCGTCACCAAGATCGCACGCCGCGCGAAGCGCTCGATCGGCCACGTCTCCCAAGTCCTCGCCGGCGATCGCCGCGACGGCAAGGTGGAACGCATCGCCGCGCGCATGCTCGAGATGACCGAAGTAGAAGCCGGATTTCCCTCCGTTGATGCGCATCACTCCGAGCCCGCCGCACTCTCCGCCTAGCACACGCTCATCCCGTGCGCACCGAGGCGCGCGGCCTGTTCCTCAACTTCCCGTCCAATAGGTAATTCGATGCCTTCCTCCACACCTACCAAACTCGCCGTGATTCTCGGCGGTGTGCCGCGGACACCGCGGACCCGGCCAGACCGGCGCGTGCGCGATTCGCTTCGTGTGTTTTTCGATAAGGAATTCCGCTCGGCCTTCATCCGGATGACGGCGGAGCTCCCGCGAAAGGGCCGCGCGAACGCGCCCTTCTACGAGATTCGCCGTGATGGCGATCGGAACGATCGTCCGTGGGCGCGGCTTCTTCGCTCGGTTGATGATGCGGTCATCGCCGGCGCGCCGCGGGAACGTGTGGAAGCACTCGCCGACCTCCTTCGCGCCTACGTGACGGCCCGCCTCAATGAGCGGCCCGAGACAGCGGCGGAGGCAATGGTGACGGATATGGACATCGCGGCCGAGCTCGAGCGGAGGGCCGCGTGATGCATACCGGACACGATTTCCCGCGCCCGCTCGGCGTGAAAGACGCGCCGCACATTGGCGACCCCGCGTGCACGCCGCCGGCGGCGCGCGCGACTAAGGACCTCTCGCTCGAAGCCACGCCGGCGAGCGAGGACCTCCGCAATCTGCTCACGATCATCGCGCCGCTCTCCGACTCGCTCATCCGCGAGGCGGTGGAGCGCCTCGCGAAGTCGGCGCTCGCGAAGATCGAAGCGAGCACGAAGGTCGCCGCGTGAACGTCACTCCCTGGCAAGCGGTCGGCGTCTGCTCGATCCTCTTCGTGGCCTACGTACTCGCGAAGGCGGCCGGCAAGACGCTCGATCGCTTCGGCCCCGATGCACGCGCCAGGCGTGACCGCTACAGCGAGAACGCGAATCGCGCGCTCGTGAAGTCGCGCATCCCGCCTCCGCCTTCCACGCCTCCCCTCAACGCCGACCCTGAAATGGCGGCCGTCATCGAGAAGCTCATCGAAAACGCGAAAACTCCGCCGCACGCCTAAAGCGCGCGACGGAGCCCTTCCCGCATGCATCGAGTCGGTTTCCGAGCCTTCTCGAGCACTCGAAAAATCTACGCCTTGCCAGATACGCGAGCCAATAGGAACACGATGACCGCTACCGCCGCACTCGCCGTGCATACGCCGGCCGACGCCTCCACCGCGCTCGCTCCTGTCCCGGACGGATCGAAGCTCGAAGCGCTCCTCTCCCATCCCGAAGCGAAGGCACGGATTGGCCCGCTCCTTTCCCCTGGTGATGACTACGAGCGCATCGTCGCCGTCATCGGCCGTGCCTCGCGCAAGAATCCGGAAATCCTCGAGTGCACCGGCACGAGCATCCTCGATGCCGCGGCTACGATCGTCGGATGGCGCTTGGAGATTGGAGAAACGGCGTACCTCGTGCCGTTTCGCGATAACGATGCCGGCGTGAAAGTGTGCACGCCGATCATGGGCTACACGGGCATGGCGCAATTGCTCATCGCCGCCGGCGCCGCTCGCTATATCGAGCCGTGGTGCGTGTATTGGGGCGAGCCCTTCGAGCTCTTCGGCGGCTCCGAATCACGCATCGAACACCGGCCAGTCGAGCCCGCGCAACGCGGCAAGCTCCGCGGCGCCTACGTGATTCTTCATCTCCGGTACAACGTCCGCTCTTTCCACTGGATGCCGATCGAGGACATCGACGCTATCCGGAAAGCGAAGTCGAAGAAGTGGAAGGGCGGCGAGTGCCCGCCGTGGTACGCAAAGAAAACGGTTATCCGCCAGATGTCGAAGCTCCTCCCGAAAACTCGCGAGGTGGCGCGAGCATTCTCCTTCATTCAGGACGAGGAGGCGCGCGAGCTCGGCGCCGCGGACGAGGTTTCGCTCGAGGCCGCGGAGGTCACGGCCGCGATCGCGCCACCGGCGACCGCGGCGCCAGTGTCGCCGGCGAAGCCGAAGGAGCCACCGCCGCTCACTCTCGAGCTCGCGCTCGAGATGCCACTCCGAGGCGGCGCCGACAAGTGGCGCGGCAATGGGGGCAAGCCGCTCCGTGA
>JACCWE010000115.1 GCA_013697785.1 Gemmatimonadaceae bacterium | reverse complement strand
CGAGGCGAGATGCGCCCGACGGCTGGCGAGCGATGCGGCATCCGGTGGGCGCGTGGACGGGCGCGCTCATCCCTCCGCTCACGATCGTCGACCCGCCGCGCGAGGTGATGCGCGGCGACTCGCTGCGGGTGCGCATTCTCGCGCCGAGCCGGCGCACGATCGCGTTTCATACGCGGGCGACAGGTGCACCGTGGAGCGAACGGGTGCTCGACGTGAGCAACGGAGCCGCGTCGGTGACGCTCGGGCCGCTCGATGCGGACATCGCGCTCGTGGCCACGGATGGGCGCACGCAGACGGACACCGTGGTCGTGCGCGTCACCGACCGACCCTTCGTCGGCGACGTCGCCATTCGCGCGATCTATCCCGCCTATCTCGATCGCCCCGCGGAGCCGGTGCCTGCGGGCGAGACCGTTCGCGTACCGCGCGGGACGACGCTCGTCATCCGCGGTCGCGCGAGCGCTGTCCTCGATGCCGTCGCGCTCGTGCGTGCACTGGATACGATTCGTTTCGAGCCCGATGGACACAACTTCGCGGGACGCCTCAACGCCTCGAGCGGCGGACGATGGATGTGGATCGCGCGTGGCGAGCGCGGCCCGGTGGCGGATGTGCCGGCGCCGCTCGACGTCGATGTCATCCCCGATTCGGCTCCACACGTGGAGATCGTCGATCCCGCGCACGACACGATGACACTCGTGGGCAACCAGCTCATGCTGCGCGCGGCAGCCAGCGACGACCACGGCGTGCAGACGGTGACGTTGCGCAGCTGGCGCGAGATGGCGAATGGCACCGCGATGCCGGGTATCGAGCAGCCGCTGGCGGCGCCGAGCGCACCGGAGTGGTCGGGCGCGGCGACGATCGACGCGTCGGTGCGCGGACTGCAGCCGGGCGACGCGCTGCACGTTACGATCGCGGCAACGGACAATTCGCCGTGGCGGCAGACGACTGTGAGCCGCGAGCTCGTGCTGCACGTGCCGTCGCTCACGGCGCAGCGGGAGCTCGCGCGCTCGATGGGCGACAGTCTCGCCGCGCGCGCGACGCGAGCGGCGGCGGAGCAGAAGCAGCTCGCGCAGCGCACCGACGACGCGGCGAAGAGTCGCGATCGCTCGTCGACGAGTCAGGGGAAGTCGTCGGATCCGAGTGCGAGCGAGAAAGCTGCGATGTCGTATCGCGCGGCCGAGCAGTCGAAAGCGCTCGCATCGCAGCAGCAGCAGCTGCAGGAGCAGGTGAAGTCGCTGCAGAAGGATGCGCAGCAGCTCGGCAAGCAGCTTCAGGCCGCGGGCGCGCTCGACAGCTCGCTCTCGCGCCAGTTGGCCGAGGCGCAGCAGATGCTCGCGCAGGCGCTGACGCCGGAGCTTCAGCAGCAGCTCGAGGACGTGCAGAAGAGTACGCGTCAGCAGTCGCCCGACGATGCTCGGCGGTCGATGGAGCAGCTCGCGAAGGCGCAGCAGGCGCTGAAGCAGCAGCTCGAGCGAAGCGCGGAGATGTTGAAGCGCGCGGCGCTCGAGGGCTCGATGCAGACACTGCGCGATGAGGCTAAGGATCTCGCGAAGCAGGAGCGGCAGACGGCGGACAAGATGCAGCGCGCGGACAGCGGTGCCGTGAAGGACGCGGCGCCGCTGGGCGAGCGTTCACACCAGCTCGCGAACGAGGTGCAGCAGCTGGCGCAGCGGCTACAGCAAGAGAAGGCGGAGAGTGGGCCGAAAGCGTTGAAGGAGGGGGCGCAGCACGCGCAACAGAGCGCGGAGTCGATGAAGCAGGCGGCGGCAAAGAGCGGAGCGCAGGGCGCGCAGCAACAGGGCGCGCAGCAGAACAGCGCGCAGCAACAGAGCGCGCAGCAACAGGGCGCGCAGCAACAAGCCGCCGCCGCGCAGCAGGGCGCCCAGCAGATGGAGCAGGCCGCGCAGCGGCTCTCCGATGCGCGGCAGCAGCAGATCCAGGAGTGGAAGAATGGACTCACCAAGGATCTGGACAAGTCGATTCAGGAGACGATGCAGCTCGCGCGGCAGCAGCAGACGCTCGCCGATCAGGCGCGCGCGGGCGGGTCGCCATCGCTCAAGGGAGATCAGAGCGCGGTGCAGCAGGGCGTCGAAAAGGTGAGTGAAGGTGTGCAGCGCGCCGCGCGCCAATCCTCTCACGTGTCGCAGCAGTCGCAGCGCGCGCTCGGCGACGCGCAGCAGCGCGTGCAGGAGGCGACGCGTCAGACAGCCGACGCCTCGCCCAACGGTCAGCAGGAGACGGCCGGCGCCATGCAGGAAGCCGCGCAGGCGCTCAACGATGCGGCCACCAAGCTCATGGCCGACCGCCAGCGCGCCGCGAACGGGCAGTCCGCGTCGGGCTTCTCCGAGATGATCGAGAAGATGCGCCAGCTCGCGAAGGAGCAGGGCTCGCTCAACGGACAGTCGGCGTCGCTCATTCCAGGCGCGGGCGGAAAGCCCGGCGGGGAGGGGAGCGAACAGGCGCGCTCGCTCGCAAAGTCGCAGCGCGGGCTCGCGCAGAAGATGGATGAAGCCGGTGCCGGCGAGGCGCGCGCCGCGCAGATGGCGAAGGAAATGCGCGAGATCGCATCGCAGCTCGAGACCGGACGTGTCGACGCCTCGCTGCTCGACCGGCAGCAGAAGCTCTTTCACCGCTTGCTCGACGCGGGGCTCACGCTGCAGAAAGATGAGCGCGAGGACAACGGCAAGCGCGAGGCGGAGTCGGCGATCAATCCGGAGATAGCCGAGCCTGCGAACATCAACGCAACGGGTCGCGCAGCGCTCAAGTATCCCGAGCCCACGTGGAGCGAGCTCCGCGGACTTTCGGCCGAGGAGCGTCAGTCGGTGATGGAGTATTTCAAGCGGATCAATGCGGAGCCGTAACGCCGCGCTGGTGTTGGCGAGCGCGCTCGTGCTCGCGACCGGCGCTCGCGCGCAGAGCGCCGATCCGTACTCGCGCGCCGAGGTATTCGAGGGAAAATCCCAGTTCGCCGAAGCTGCCGCCGCGTACACCGAGGCGCTCGCGCGCGATCCCGCGGCGCTCCCAGCCTTGCTCGGACTCGAGCGCGTGGATGCGCAGCTCTCGCATCTCGATCACTTCCTTCCCGTCCTCGAGCGCGCGATAGCTGCGAAGCCGCAGCTCGCGCCGCTCCGCGAAGCGCAGCTCCGCACCCTGCGAACACTCGGCAGGCGCGCCGAGATGTACGACGCGTTCGAGCGCTGGCGCCGCGATGCGCCCGGCGATGCGACTCCCGCGCGCGAATATTCGCGACTCCTCATCGCCGACGGCGATGTGCGCGGCGCAGACAGCGTGCTCCGGCAGGCGCAAAAGGACGTCGGCACGGGGCGCGGCTTCGAGTACGAGCTCGCGCAGCTCAGAGCGGCGATGGGGATGTGGGATCTCGCAGCGGAGTCGTGGCGCGAAGCGGTCGAGTCGAACGCGTATCTCGATCAGGCCGCGACCTTCTCGCTGGTGGGCGCGCCGGCATCCGCGCGGCCGGCGATCGTGAAGTCATTCGCCGCATCGCCGGTCACCGTGCCGGCGCGCCGCGTGCTCGCGTCGCTGCAGCTGATGTGGGGAACGCCGCGCGACGGCTGGGAATCGCTTCGCGTGCTGCCATCCGACAGCGCCGCAGTCGTCGCGTGGAGCGAGTTCGCGACGAAGGCGGAGGAAGTCGAGGCGTGGCTCGTCGCGCGCGATGCGCTCGCGGCCGCGCAACACGCGAGCCCGGAGCCGCGTGCGCGCGCGCGCGCGGCCTACGACGCGCTCCGCGGCGGCGACGCGACCGGCTCGCTCTTTCTCGCGCAGCTCGGTGAGCGCACCCTCGACTCGGCGACCGCGGCGGCCACGATCGTTCCCGTGCACCTTCGCGCGCTGAGCCAGACCGGACGCGTGGCCGAAGCATCGAAAATCATGGGCGCGTACTCGCGGTTCATTCGACCCGCGGACAAAGCTCCGCTCGACCGCGTGCTCGCATGGGGATGGATCCGCGCCGGCGACATCACCAAGGCGCGCGAGCTTCTCGCGAATTCCGATTCCGGCGATGCCGACGCCCTCGGATGGCTCGCGCTCTACGACGGCAATCTCGCCGCTGCGAGGAAGTCGCTGCGACCAGAGGTCGAGTCCACGCCCGAGGCGATCGCCGCGCTCGCATTGCTCGCGCGCACGCGTGCGGATACCGCGCCGGTGACCGGGCGCGCCTTCCTTGCCCTCGCGCGCGGCGACACTGCGGGCGCCGCGTCCGGCTTCGAGAAAGCCGCGCTCGAGCTCGGCGACGCGGCGCCGCTTCTTCTCGCGACGGCCGCGCGCCTCTACGCATCGCACCACAGCGAGGCGCAGGCGATCGCGCTCTGGAGCGCGATCGTCGAGAAATCGAGCGACTCCCCCGAAGCGCCCGAGGCGGAGCTCGACTGGGCGCGCGCGCTGCGCCACGGCGGACAGAACCAGGCCGCGGTCGAGCATCTCGAGCACCTCATCCTCACCCATCCGCAGAGCGCGCTCCTGCCGCAGGCGCGCCGCGAGCTGGAGCAGTCGCGAAACGGTATCACGCCGCAGAGCTGAGCAGCGTACGGATGTTAACTTTCCGTATGCGTTACTGGAGAGCTTTCGTCGTCCTGCTGCTGTGCTTTCCGGTCGTTCTGCGAGCGCAGCATCTGCTCGTCCCGATGGACGATCAACAGGGCAATCACCTCAAGGCGTACGGGCTCACCTACGCCGCGCTTCTCGCGGGCGCCAAAGCTGAGTGGCTGCTCAACTATCGCGGCGGGGCATTCCTCCTTCCCGATACCCCCGAGATTCGCCGTCGCGCTGGACTCGACGGCGTCTCGTTCGATCCGCTCGACGATGGTGCGCTCAACCAGATTCGCGGCGTGATGGCGAATGGCAACATGGATGCCGTGCCGCTCGAGAAGGCGCCGAAGATCGCGATTTACACCGCGCCCTACTCGCCGCCGTGGGATGACGCCGTCACGCTCGCGCTCAAGTACGCGGGCATTCCCTACACGCCGGTGTGGGACGATCAGGTCGAGCACGGCGAGCTGGCGAAATACGACTGGATCCATCTCTTTCACGAAGACTTCACCGGCCAGCTCAACAAGTTCTACATCTCGTATCGCGGCGCGCCATGGTTCGCCGAGCAGCAGGATCGCCAGCTCGCGACCGCGAAGGCGCTTGGCTTTCCGAACATCCCTGCGCTCAAGAAGGACGTCGCCGAGCATCTGCGCCAGTACGTGCAGAACGGAGGCTTCCTCTTCGCGATGTGCGGCGCGACCGAAACGCTCGAGCTCGCAATCGCGGGGGAGCACGTCGATATCGCGAGCGTCTTCGCGGACGGCACGCCGATGGACGAGCACGCGGATGAGAAGCTCGACTGGACGCGCACCTTTGCCTTCCGCGACGCGCACATCGAGCCGTCGCCGTACGTGAGCGCGATGAGCGACATCGACGGGCATCAGGCCAACGTTCCGGGCCGCCGCCAACCGCTAGGCACCTTCACGCTCTTCGCCTTCAGCGCGAAGTTCGATCCCGTTGCATCGATGCTCGTGCAGGATCATCGCAGTGTGATCCCCGATTTTTACGGTGTCACGACGAGCTTCATGCGACGGACGCTCAAGCCGGGCGATACGATCCTCGCTGAGGAAACGGGGGCGCCCTGGGTGAAGTACATCCACGGCGACTACGGAAAGGGAAGTTGGACGTATCTCGGCGGCCACGATCCGGAAGATCCGCAGCACGCGATCGGGAATCCGCCGACGGATCTCTCGCTGCATCCGAACTCGACGGGATACCGGCTGATCCTGAATAACGTCCTCTTCCCTGCGGCGAAGAAGAAGCCGCTCAAGACGTGAGCCCGCTCGCCGCTCGCGAGCGTTCGCCGCGCTACGACGAGTCGAACGGCGCCGATGAGTCGCGCCTCGCGCCGACGGCTGCCGCGGGGATGCGCGCGGCGATCCGTCTCGCGGGCGGCCGCGAAGTGTGCTTCGTTGCGACGCTCGATGAGAACGGCGTCGTGTGCACGGCGCGCGTCGTCGCGCGCGGGGATGTGCAGAGCGTGCTCGCGCTGCCAGCGGTTGCCGAGCGCGGGGAGATGCTCGTGCACAATCACCCGTCGGGGCTGCTCGAGCCGTCGGATGCGGATCTCTCCGTCGCCGCGCGGCTGCACGACGGCGGCATCGGCTTCGGGATCATCGACAACGATGCGACCGACATCTACGTCGTCGTCGAGGTGCCGAGAGCCAGGGTCGTGGTGCCGATCGAGGCGAGCGACATCGCGCTCGCGCTCGGCCCCGACGGTCCGATTGCCGCGATGCTCGCGCGCTACGAGGATCGTGCCGCACAGCGCGAGATGGCGAGCGCGATTGCGACGCTCTACAACGAAGGCGGGATCGCGCTCCTCGAGGCCGGCACCGGTGTAGGGAAGTCGCTTGGCTATCTCCTGCCGGCACTCCGCTGGGCGGCCGCGAATGGAGAGCGCACCGTCGTGTCGACCAACACGATCAACCTGCAGGAGCAGCTCGTCGGCAAGGATCTTCCATTTCTGCGCGACGCGCTCACCGATCAACCGGTGCGCTTTGCGCTGCTGAAGGGATGGAGAAATTATCTCTGCCTCTATCGTCTCGAGCAAGCGTCAAGCGCCGCGCCCGGCCTCTTTGCCGACGGAGCCGCCGATGGGCTGGAATCGATTCGCGAGTGGTCCGAGCGCACCGAGGATGGCTCGCTCGCCGATCTCGCGACGCCGCCCAGATCCGAGCTCTGGGATGAGGTCGCCGCCGAGTCCGATCTCTGCCTTCGCCTCAAGTGCGCATTCTTCGACAAGTGCTTCCTCTTCGCTGCGCGACGGACGGCGGCGCAGGCGGATGTGATCGTCGTCAACCATCATCTGCTGCTGAGCGACCTTGCGGTGCGGCGTGCGCAGCAGAACTGGGCCGACGCCGCGGTGCTTCCCGCCTATCAGCGCCTCATCATCGATGAGGGGCATCATCTAGAAGAGGCCGCATCGTCGCACCTTGGCACGACCGTCACCAACCGCGGGCTGCAGCGACTCTTCGCGCGGCTCGAGCGCCGCGGCAAGGGGCTGCTCTCTGCGCTTGCGAACAAGCTCGAGTTGCAGAAGGACCTGATGAGCACCGCGAGCCTCGATTTGCTGCAGTCGAATCTCGCGCCGGCGGTCCACAATGCCCGTGACCGTGCGACGCTCGTCTTCGACTATCTCGATCAATACCTCCAGCTGTCGAATGAGCCGGTCGTGCGCCTCACAACGAGCTTCGCCGAGCATCCCATCTGGAAGGGCGGCCTGGGCGAGTCGCTCGGCGCACTCCTCCGCGAGCTCGCTCTGCTGCAGGACGGGCTTCGTCTCGTGCGCGAGCGCATGGAGGCGAATGGCCCGCCGCGCGAGGGCGTCGCTTCGCTCCTCTCCGAGATTCGGGGCGTCGCCCGGCGGCTCGAGAGCGCGGGCGACGCGCTGCAGCGCGCGCTCGTCCCTGCGCCGGGGGACGAGGCGTCGCTCGTGCGCTGGCTCGAGGTGCGCGGCCGCGATCGCAACGTCGCGGCGACCGCGGTGCCGCTCGACATCGCGCCGATATTGCGAGAAGATCTCTTCAAGCGCATGACTACCGCCGTCGTCACGAGTGCGACGCTGGCGAGTGGCAATCGATTCGCCTTCGTGCGCGCGCAGCTCGGCCTCGATGACGATACGCTCGAAGCGTCGAGCGCCGTATTTCCGTCGCCGTTCGACTATCCGCGCCAGGCGATGCTCGCCGTCCCAACGGACTTTCCCGCGCCGAACATCGATCCCGCCGCGCATCTACGCGCTGTCATAACAACGATCATCGAGCTAGCCACGGCTGCGGACGGCGGACTCTTCGCGCTCTTCACCAGCCATCGCGATGTGCGCGAAGTCGCACGCGAGCTGCGTGCGCGCGGGATCAGCGAGCGGTGGCCGCTCGTCGTCCACGGCGAGGAGCCGCGCGACGTTCTCCTGCGCCGTTTCCGGGAGTCGGGACGAGCGATTCTCCTGGGCACCGCGTCTTTCTGGGAGGGGGTCGATGTCGCGGGAGAAGCGCTGCGCGGGCTCGTTATCGCAAAGCTTCCTTTTCGCGTGCCAACCGAGCCCCTCACCGCAGCGCGCAGCGAGGCGATCGAGTCGCGCGGCGGCGACTCTTTCAAGGAGCTGATGCTCCCGCACGCGACACTGCGGCTCAAGCAGGGCTTCGGGCGGCTGATCCGCACCGGAACCGACAGGGGTGCGGTGGTGTTATGCGATCCTCGGGCGACCACCAAGGCGTACGGCCGCGGCATTCTCGCGGCGCTTCCTCCGGCCCGCCGCCTCGTCGCGCCATGGAACGTTGTGTTACGCGAGCTGCAGGAGTTCTACGCAAGCAAGGAGAACGTGTGATTCGTCCAGGAAAGATCGTGTGCGTCGGCCGAAATTATCTCGAGCACGCGAAAGAGCTGGGTAACGAGGTGCCGAAGGAGCCGTTGCTCTTTCTGAAGCCGCCGTCGAGCGTGATCGGCATGAACGACACGATCGTGCTGCCGCCGCAGTCCAAGCAAGTCGAATACGAGGGCGAGATCGGCATTCGCATCGGCAGGAAGATCTTCCACGCCAGCGAGGATGAAGTGCGTGCCGCCATCTCGGGCATCTGCGCCGTGAACGACATCACCGCCCGCGACTTGCAGAAGACCGACGGCCAGTGGACCCGCGCCAAGGGCTTCGATACCTTTTGTGCAGTGGGTCCGGTCGGCACACCGCCGGCCGACCTCGACAGCCTCACCGTCGTCACGCGCGTAAATGGCGCCGAGCGTCAGCGCGGCGTCGCGAGCGACATGGCGTTCCGCATCCCGATGCTCCTCGCCTACATCACGACGATCATGACGCTCGAGCCGGGCGATCTCATCGCGACCGGCACGCCGGCCGGCGTCGGACGGCTGTCGCCAGGTGATGTCGTGGAGGTCGAGGTGGACGGGCTGAGCGTCATCAGTAATGCAGTCGTTGCCGGCTGACGACTTTCACTCAATCCAAACGCACATGCCTCGCACGACCGCGCGATATAAGACGCTCCCGGAATATCTCCTGGCGACGATGCCGCAGAAGAAACGCGACCTCATCGCCAAGGGTGTCGACGTCATCGATCTCGGCGCCGGCGACGCCGATCTCGCCGCGCCGCCGCAAGCGATCGAGGCGCTCGAGAAGGCTGCGCGCATTCCGGCGATGGGCCGCTACGGCTTCGGGCTCGGACTTCCTGCGTTTCGCGATGCGGTCTCGCGCTGGATGCACCGTCGCTTCGGGCTGATCTTCGATCCTCTCAAGGAGGTCGTTCCTCTCATCGGCTCGAAGGAAGGGATCGCGCACCTCGCGCTCGCGTACATCGGCGCCGGCGACGTCGCGCTCATTCCCGAGCCCGGCTATCTCGCGTACCTCGGCGGCTCGCTTCTCTCCGAGGGTGAGGTGCACAACGTCGCGCTCCGCCCGCGCACGAAGTTCCTGCTCGAGCTCGACGACGTGCCAGGCGATGTGCTGCGCCGCACGCGCCTCGTCTATCTCAACTATCCGAACAATCCGACGGCGGCGATCGCACCTCGCGACTATCTCGAGCGCACCGTGAAGCGCTGTCGCGAGCACGACATCCTGCTCGTCTACGACAACGCGTACTCCGAGCTCGCCTACGACGGCTACGTGCCGCCGAGCATTTTCGAGATCGATGGCGCGCGCGATGTCGCGATCGAATTCCATTCGTTGTCGAAGACGTACAACATGACCGGATGGCGCTGCGGCTGGGCCGTCGGCAATCCTGAGATCGCCGGCACGCTCGCGAAGGTCAAGTCGTTCGTCGACACGGGGCAGTTCATGGCGGTACAGGCAGCCGGCGTTGCCGCGCTCGATGCGTGGGAGACGTTCCTTCCCGGCAACCTCGAGATCTTCAAGGAGCGACGTGACGCTGCGGTCACCGCCTTCAACGAAGCCGGCTTTCCATGCGTAGCTCCCAAGGCGACGATGTATCTCTGGCTGCCGCTTCCCGACGGGCTGCCGAGCGCGTTGTTCGCCGAGCGTCTTCTCACCGAGGAAGGAGTCGTGGTGCTGCCCGGATCGGCACTCGGTGCTGGAGGAGAAGGCTTCTTCCGTATCTCGTTCATCGCGCCCCCGGATCGCATCGCGGAGGCTGCACGTCGCGCGGGCCGTGTCCTCAACGGATTGCTCGCCGCCGCCAAATGAGCCACGCGTGAAGAAGTCCGAGCGCCGCGTCGACGGGTCACTACTCGTCTCCATCGCCCTCCACGTCGTGGTGGGCGCGGCGCTTCTTGCCATCCTGTCGATTCCGAATCCGATCCGGCAGTGGCTCACGATGAATCGAGCGGAGCCGCCGAAGGCCGAGCAGGTCACGTACATCGCGGCGCCATCGGTATCGAGCACGAAGGGGCAGAGCGGCGGCGACAACATTCCGATTCGCGGGAAGGTGCGCTCGCGTCCACTCGTTGCGCCGACGACTATACCCACCGTTGTGCCGCCACCGCGCGCGAGCAATGAGCCAGTGTCAGGCAGCGGCCCAATCGTCGGCGCCGGCGGACCCGGTGAAGGGGTGACGCCATCGTACGGCGATCCACGCGTGTGGGCGCCCACCGGGCCGGTCTATTATGCACCGAAGACGCAGGCGGAGCGCCTCGATAGTGCGATCTCGCTTCGCGTGTTCGCGCACAACGACTCGATGGCACTCTACAATGGCGGCAGGAAGCCGGGTGACTGGACCTTCGAGAAGAACGGCGAGAAGTACGGGATGGACTCGCAGAAGATCTACCTCGGCAAGCTCGCGCTGCCGACCGCGTTGCTCGCGCTCCTTCCGCTCAATGTGCAGGGAAATCCGGCGCGCTATCAGAACGACCGCATGAAGGAGAGCCAGCGTCAGGAGATCTACCTGAATGCGCAGCGCGCGATGGACAACGACGAGTTCAAGATCGCCGTGAAGGAGATCCGTCAGCGGAAGGATCGCGAGCACAAGGCGGAGCTGGCGGCGAGACACGCACAGCAACAAGCGGAGCAACAGGCGGAGCAACAGGCGCAGCAGGATCCGAGCTCGGGGCAGCAGCCGTCGCCGCCGCCGCAGGAGCCGGCGCAGATTCCGTAGCGCTACACCTCGGCCAGCTCGAGCTCCTCGTCATGCTGCACTTCCTGAAACGGACGGAAGACGCCGCACACCTTGCCGATGATCGCGAAGTCGTCGCCGTCGTTCACCAGGATCTCGTGTTCCGCGGGATTCGCAGGCATGAGCACGACGCGACCATCTCGGTGCGTGTACGTCTTCACCGTGGCTTCGTCGCCGAGCCGCGCTGCGATGATCATCCCCTCTTCGACTTCAGTGCCGGGCTGAATCATCACGAAGTCACCGTCGAAGATGCCGCGCCCGATCATGCTCTCGCCCTCGATCTTGAGCCAGAACACATCTTCCGACGGAAGGAAGCGCCGATCGACGGTGATGAATCCCTTGCGATGCTCGGGGAGGAGAATCGGGTCGCCTGCGGCGATCTTCCCGTAAAAGGGAATCGGCTGCGTGCGATTCGATCCTGCAAAGCCGAGCAGTCGAACGCCTCGCGAGCGTGATGGATCGCGCTCGATGTAGCCTTTGCGTTCGAGAGAATGGAGCAGCTCGGAGACCGTCTTCGTCGACTTGATTCGGAAGCGTTTGCCGATCTCGCGCACACTCGGCTGATACGTGTGCGCGGTGAGGAAATCGAGCAGATAGTGGTACACCTTCTGTTCGACGGCGCTCAACGTGTCCGGCATTCTCTCCTCCATTCGGATATTGCCGCCGGAAAATTCCCTCGTGGGAATGCCGGCTGATTTCGTTCAGTGCGGAGCTCCCGGACCGTCGATCACGCAGCGTTCAGGAAACCAATCGCGTCGTTCAGCCTCTTCGCTGCCAGCTCCGGGCCCATCGCTATCAGCACCTCGAAGATTCCCGGACTCACTGAAAGTCCCGTGAGCGCCACGCGAAGCGGATGAAAGATCTTTCCCGCAGCGACGCCCCTCTGCTCGGCCAGCGCGCGAAGCGCCGCCTCGAGCGACTCGGGCGTCCAGCTCGGCAAGTTCGCGATCTCGTTGCGCACCGCTTCGAGAATCCCGCTCGATGCAGCGCGATCCTTCCACTGCTTCTCGACCGCCTCCGGATCAAATGCAATCGGACCGGGAAAAAATGGCGCGGCTTGCCTGACCATGTCCAGTACCGTTCGCGCTCGCACCTTCAGAAGGTCTATCAAACCAAGATACCACTCGTGCCGCGAAATCAACATTTCCCGACTCGCGATACCTGCATCGAGAAGTGCCGAAGTGAGCCGTGGCTCGAGTTGCATCGCTGTAATGCGGCTCAAGTGCTGCCCGTTCATCCATTCCAGCTTTTTCGTATCGAAGATCGCGGCTTTCTTCTGGAGTCCGTCGAGCGAGAAGAGCGCGATCATCTCTTCGAGCGACATCACCTCACGATCGCCGCCCGGGGACCAACCCATGAGCGCCAGGAAGTTGACCATCGCGCCGGGCAAAATCCCTTCCTTCTGATAGTCGGCTACGGCGGTCGCACCGTGCCGCTTGCTCAGCTTTTTCCCGTCCATTCCGTGGATCATCGGGACGTGCGCGAAGCGCGGCGGCTCGTTGCCGAGCGCGCGGTAGAGCTGGATCTGCTTCGGCGTATTCGAGATGTGATCGTCGCCGCGCATCACGAGGGTGATTCCCATGTCGATGTCGTCGGAGACGACGGCGAGATTGTAGATCGGCGTCCCATCCGAGCGGAGGATGACGAAGTCCTCGATGTCCTTGTTAGGAAAGGCGATGCGCTCGTGCACGGCATCCTCCCACGCAGTCTCGCCGTGGGGAACGCGAAAGCGCACGACGAAGGGCGTGCCCGCGTCGACGCGGCGCTTGATCTCGTCCGGCGCGAGAAGGTCGCAGCGGCGATCGTATTTGAAGCTGTCCTTCCGCGCAGCGGCCTCTTTGCGGAGCTGCTCGAGCTCGGCGGGAGTGCAGAAGCATCGATACGCGGCGCCGGTCTCGAGCAGAAAGTTCGCGTCTCGCTGGTGGCGCGCCAGGCCGAGCGCCTGATGCACGACCTGCTCATCCCAGTTGAGTCCGAGCCATTCGAGTCCTTCGAAGATCGCTCGCTCGCTTTCATCCGTGCTGCGCGCCTTGTCCGTGTCTTCGATGCGGAGCAGGAAGGTGCCGCCGGTCTGGCGAGCGTACAGCCAGTTGAAGAGGGCAGTGCGCGCGCCGCCCACGTGGAGGTAGCCAGTGGGGGACGGAGCAAAGCGAACGCGGGGTGGGGCGAGAGGGTCGGCCATTGTGCACGGCAAAGGGCAAAAAAAAGGCAGCTCCGCCGAACCTTCACGGACCTGCCGACGTATCCTCTGAAGCTTAGAGGGAAATGCGCGTGAACGCCATTTGAGAATCGCGGCGGGGGAGCACTCGAACAGCGCACGCCGCTCCCGTAGCTTACCCGGGCTCCGAAAAGAAAAAGGCCCGCGCACCGCGCGGGCTTTTTCTCGTTGACGGAGCGGGAGGGATTCGAACCCTCGATAGGGGTTTAAAACCCTATAACGGTTTAGCAAACCGCCGCCTTCAGCCTCTCGGCCACCACTCCTGGATCCGGACTCGCGCCCGGCCGTAAAGTATAGTCAACGGAGAGTCGATGCGGTACCAGCTACGGGCTGATGACGACGCGAAACATGCTGTGCTGACTCGGCTTGCGCCAACGCTCGTCGCGGCGGGAATCGCGCTTCGGCTCTGGCAGTTTTTCGCGCGGAGCGCGCTCTGGACCGACGAGGCGACGATCGCGAACAATATCGTCGATCGCTCGCTCAAGGAGCTGATCACCGCTCCACTCGGGCACAACCAGGCGGCGCCCGTCGGCTTTCTCTTCATCGAAAAGCTCGCGGCGATGACACTGGGACCGAACGAGCTCGCGCTCCGCGCCTATCCGCTGCTCTCATCGATCCTCGCGCTCGTGCTGCTGTGGCGAGTGGCGAAGCGGCTGCTCCCGGCTCCGAGCATCCCCATCGTGCTCGCGCCGTTCGCATTCGCGCCGCTCCTCATCTTCCATGCGGCCGAGGTGAAGCAGTACTCGAGTGATGTGGCGATCTCGATCGCGCTGCTGCTCGTCGCGCTCGAGGCGAGCGACGTCGATGCGATCGAGCCGCTGCCGACGTGGCGCATCGCACTCGCGGCGGCCACAGGGGCGCTCGCGGTCTGGCTCTCGCAGCCGGCTGTGCTCGTCGTCGCGGGGCTCGGCGTGGCGCTCGCGATCGGTGCGCTGGGCGCGCGCGGGCAGCGAAGAGCGCGCCAGCGCACCGAGCTCGCGTTCATCGTCGGCGTGTGGGCGGTGAGCGCACTAGCCGCGACGATCGTCTCGCTTCACCATCTCACCCCGAACGCACATCGCTTCATGAGCACCTTCTGGAGCGACGGCTTCTGGCCCCTGTCGCTGCGGCATCCGTCGAGTGTCGCGTGGCCGGTCGCACACACTGCGCTGCTTCTCGGGAGCCAGCTCGGACTTCCGACCAGCATCGGGCTGGCGTGTGCGCTGCTCGCCGCGGTGGGGATCGTGGCGACGTGGAGAAGCGCGTGGCGCACGTCTCTAGTGCTCGTGATGCCGCTCGTCATCGCGCTCGGCGCATCGGCTGCGGCGTTGTATCCGTTCGCCGAGCGGCTCGCGCTTTTTCTCGTCCCGTCGCTGCTGCTGCTGGCGGCGATCGGGGTAGCCGAGATTGCGGCGAGTGTTCGCCTGAAGTCCGGTGCGAGCGTCGTGATGGCAATGGCGACGATCTTCGTGCTCGTCGTGGAGGCGCAGGCGCTCTACGCCGCGCCGCCGGTGTATCGTCGCGAGGAGATCACTCCGGCGATCGCATATCTGCGGCGCGCGAGTCGTGCCCCGGATGCGAGCTACATCTACTACGGAGCGGAGCCGGCGTACGCGTTTTACAATGCGCGCGATGCGCTGCCCGCGCGTGCCACGATGGGCGGATGCCATCGCGGAGACTCGAATGCATACCTCGCGGAGCTCGACCGATTTCGCGGACGCTCGCGCGTGTGGCTGCTCTTCGCGCACGAGCTCCCGCGGCTGCACGAGCGCGAGATGATGCTCACGCATCTCGACTCCCTCGGAACGAAGCGGGACAGTATGACGGTGAAAGGGCGCGATGCGAGCGGGAATGCGACCTATGTGCGCCTTTATCTCTACGATCTCGCGGCGTCGCCGCCGATCGATAGCACGGTCGCGCGCGCTACTCCCGATTCGCCATCCGGGATGATAGAGCCGCGTCTCCAGTGCTCGCCGCCCGGCGAGTAGCTCGATCGCTACGGCTGCGCCGCTCTGCTCCCGAAGGGAATCGACAGTCCGACCGCGAAACCGCCGCGGGGTGCGGGGCCGATGAGCAGCGCGGTTGCAGGGCGATCGTACACTCGTTTCCAATGCTCGGTCTTGTGCCGTCGTGCAATCGCGACACCCGAGACGAGCCCGACGACGCCGAACGGCACAGCCAACAGTGCGGCGTCGAGCCCGCAATAGTCTCCGCCGCTGTGCGCGCAAAACAGCTTTCCACCGAGGGCGACGACCCCCACCCCTACCACGAGCCCGATGGCGCCGTCGCGGGCTGCCGTGCCGAAGCTGGTGAATCGCCCGCGACTGAGGTCCACCGCGCGCACGCTGTCCATCGGCATCGAGAGGAGAGTGCTGCTCATGCCGAGGTGCAGGCTGATCGAGTCGCTGGACATCGCGACGAGCGAACCCTCGGTCGGGAGTGCAGCGCCGGCTTGAATGACGCGAATGCGGGAGCCTGAGGCAATCACCTGCGCGTACGCTTGCGCTCCGCAGAGTGAAACGAGCGTGGCGGCGAGAAGAGACGGGAGATACAGAGATGATTTCTTCACTCGTTCTCCCGCGACCTCGAGTGTTCGGCGACGTAGGTCATCGATCGCGAAATCAGCGGGCAGGGTGGGATTCGAACCCACGGGACCCGTGAAGGTCCACCGGTTTTCAAGACCGGAGCATTGAACCGCTCTGCCACCTGCCCAGACGTTCGAACGCGACTATAAATCGCGTGCGTACGTTAGGAAAATCGCATCTTGCGCGTCGCCGCGCCACCGACGGTTGCGTTTGCGCAAGCGACGCGTGTGGCACGTGTAGGCAGCCCACACCGGGTGAGCGTCGAACCCATCCCCGGATGCACGCCAGTGCTGCTGAAGCGCCCCTACCCCATCGCACGATCATTGGAGCATCCACCAACGGCTCAGCGCGCGCTGGGGCGGGTACTTCTGCTCAACGACTCCCTCGGCAGTCAACACGCGGTCGCGCACGCGCTGCGCAGCGATGGCTTCGACGTCGTGGAAGCCGCATCGGCGAACGCGGCGCTGCTCGCGGCAATCGAGCGTCCGCCCGATGCAGTGGTGATCGAGCTCTCGGGGCCCGAGGACGAATCGTTCGACAGCTGCCTCTCCCTCAAGGCGGCGTCCGACACCTTCCTTCCGGTGCTCTATCTCTCATCGCGCACCTCGCGCGCCGCGCGCGCGCGCGCGCTCGACGCAGGCTTCGACGTCTACCTCACAAATCCCTTCGACGCGAGCGAGCTGTGCGCGGCCGTCGGCGCCCTCATTCGGCTCAAGCAGCAGGAGGCTGCGCGCATCGCGGCTTCCGCCGTCGGTATGCTCCTCGACGACGCGCTCGACGCGCTGGCAGACCATGTAGCGCTCATTGGGTCCGACTCCACGATCATCGCGGTCAACCGCTCGTGGACCGAGTTCGCAAATGACAACGGCGCCGGCACCGGCGTGGGGGTTGGCGCCAACTATCTCGAGGTCTGCGATCACGCAACGAGCGACGATGCCGAAGATGCACACGCAGCGTCGGAGGGCATTCGCCGCGTGCTCTCGGGAGCCGTGCGCAATTTCGAGCTCGAGTATCCTGTCACTCGGCTGCGCAGCAACGCTGGTATCGTATGCTGGTGCGTCACGTATCGGGCCGCGGCGCCGTGAAAGCGATCATCACGCACATGGATCGCACGCGCGAGCACCTCGCCGCGGATGCCGTGTTGCTGGCGCTCGCCCTCGCGGATGCGGATCGTCGCCGCCTCGAGGCGACGCTTGCCGCAATTCCCGTCGGCGTATGGATCGCGGACGCGACCGGCCGGCTCACACACAGCAATCCAGCGGCGGCGAGCATCTGGGGCGGTGCATCTCCGCACGCGGCCACAATCGAGGGCTATTCCGTCTACCGCGGCTGGTGGAGCGAGACGGGAGAGGAAGTCGCTGCGGAGGACTGGACGCTGGCACGCACGCTGCGGACGAAACAGTCACTCACCGATTTGCTCGAAATCGAGCGCTTCGACGGCAAGCGCGGACACATCCTCAATTCCGCTGCGCCGGTACTCGATGCCGACGGCACCCTGCTCGGCGGCGTCGTCGTCGCGATGGATGTGACGGAGCACAGAGAGCAGGCGCTAGAGCGCCATAGACTCCTTGCATCGCTCGAAATAGAGCGTTCGCGACTGGTGTCGATCTTCGACAAGGCGCCCTCATTTCTCGCCGTGTTGCAGGGACCGGACTACGTCTTCGAGCGAGCGAACCCGGCCTATCTTAACTCGTCGGTCATCGCGACCTCGTCGGACTACCCCTCGCCGCGGCGTTGCCTGAAGTGGTTGGCCAGGACTACGAGGAGTTGCTCGACGCCGTTCGCCTTACGGGAGAGCCGTTCATCGGCAAGCAGATGCCGGTGCTTCTCTCACGTACGCCTGATTCGCCGCTCGAGACGCGCTATGTCGATCTCATCTATCTACGTATCGCGGATGCAGACGGCCAGTCCTCGGTCATCGCGCACGGTAACGACGTCACCGAATCCGTGCTAGCGACCCAGGAACTGAGTCGCGCCAAGCAGCTGCTCTTCGATCAGTTCGCGAAGCTTCCGGTGCCCACTTATCTGTGGGAGTCGCGCGAGGACGACTTCGTGCTGCTCATCTCCAATGAGGCCGCGGTGCGCGCGGCGCCGTCGCACGGCAGTCGAGCGATCGGTCGCCTGTCACGTGACCTCTTCCCGGGGATGGACGCGGTTCGTGAAGAGATGGCCACCGCGCTTCGTGACAACGTCGTCGTCCGTTGCACCGCACAGTTCGACGGTGGTCCGAAGCTCGGGATGCGGCGCGTCGAGCTGACCATCGGTCCGCAGCAGCCAAGCCGCGTGCTCGTGCACGCCGTCGACACGACTGCTCGCATCGAGCTCGAGGCGCAGCTTCGCCAGGCACAGAAGATGGACGCGGTTGGCCGACTCGCCGGCGGCGTCGCTCATGATTTCAACAACCTGCTCACCGTGATCGGCGCGCACGCGGCGTTCCTGCTGGAATCCCTCGATTCGGGCGACGCGCTTCACGAGGATGCGGAGGCGATCCAGAAGGCCGGGATTCGCGCGGCCGGACTCACGCGCCAGCTGCTCGCATTCAGCCGCAAGCAAATTCTCAAACCTTCCGTTCTCGATCTCAACGCGGTCGTCGGAGAGATGGAGAATATGCTGAGGCGTCTCCTCGGCGAGGACATCGAGATCGTCACCCGTCTCGCGCCGATTGTAAAATCGGTGATCGCCGACGCGAGCCAGATCGAGCAGGTGATCATGAATCTCGCGGTGAACGGACGCGATGCGATGCCCGATGGCGGCACGCTCACGATCAGCACGCAAACGATGACAATCGATGAATCGTCCGTGCATTCGCAGCACATTGTGCCGCGCGGAGAGTACGCGCTGATCGAAGTGTCGGACACGGGAGTAGGCATGGATGCTACGGTGAAGGCCCGGCTGTTCGAGCCGTTCTTCACCACCAAGGAGTTGGGGAAGGGCACCGGGCTCGGATTGGCGACGGTATACGGCGTGGTCAAACAGTCCGCCGGGTATATTCTCGTCGACAGCACACCGGGCAAGGGAACCACCTTTCGCGTCTATCTCCCCGCCGTCGAACCGAGCGCTGCGCGAGACGATCTTCGTGTCGCCGAAGACAGCGCCGTCCGCGGAATCGAGACGATCCTCCTCGTCGAAGATGAGCCGGCCGTGCGGGAGATCGCGAGACGAATTCTCATCCAGAAGGGTTACGTTGTTCTCCCGGCGTCCAACGGAGCCGAGGCACTCGCGACGTCCGCGGCATTCGACTCCACCATCCATCTGGTCATCTCGGATTCCGTGATGCCGGGAATGACGGGGGCCGAGGTGGTTCGTCGCTTGCAGGAACAGCGACCCGGACTGAAAGCGCTCTTCATGTCCGGCTACACCGATGATGAAATTCTGCGTCGCGGCATCGTGTCGTCGACCGCGGCGTTCATTCAGAAGCCGTTCATGCGAGATGACTTTTCGCGCGCCGTGCGCGAAGTGCTGGACGGCTGAGGCGCATCAGGGGAGCGGGGCACTCCGCAGCGGAACCTCGTTGAGCAGCGCCCGGAATGCGCCGAGCTACTCGACTCTCATGCGACGCCCACCAGCGCGGGCCGCGGCGCCAGCTCGAGAGTGAAGTAGAAGGTCGCGCCCGCGTTCGGCGCGCCTTCCGCCCAGACGGTTCCGCCGTGTCGCGTAACGATGCGCCGCACGGTGGCCAGCCCGAATCCGGTTCCTTCGAACGCCTCGTTGTTGTGCAGGCGCTCGAATACCCCGAACAATTTGTGCACATGCTTCATGTCGAAGCCAATGCCGTCGTCGCGAACGTAGAGCACCGCGCGATTTTCGTCTTCGCCTACCATTCCGATGGTGATGGTCGCCGTTTCCCTGTTCGCGCTGTACTTGATCGCGTTATCCAGAAGATTGATGAAGAGCTGATTGAGAAGTGCGGGATCGCCGATCACCGTCGGCAGCGGTGAGATGTTCCAGACGATACTTCGCCTGCGCATGGACGGCTCCAGCTCTCGAAGCGCGCCTTGAACTATGTCGTCGAGCGGCATCTCGCGCTCCTTCAGCTCGGCGCGCCCTACCTGCGAGAAGGCGAGCAGATCATCGATGAGATCACCCATCTCGATGCTCGCGTCCGCGATCGTCTTCAGATAACGGGTGGACGTTGCCGACAGCGTGCCCTCCATTTCGCGCTGCAGCAGCTGGACGTTGCCGTTGATGTGTTTGAGGGGGGCCCGGAGATCGTGCGAGACGGAGTAGCCCAAAGCTTCGAGCTCCTGCACGATCACCGCGACGTCCTTCGCGTGAGCCGCGTCGCGAACGTGCTCCGCCTCGGTGTGCCTTAGCTCGCTCTGCAATCGCGAGCGATCGAAGACCATTCGCGCCGAAAACGCAAGGAACAGCACCGCCACGAACACGCCCGCCCCGAGAAGCCATGTGACGCGCTCGATAGCCGCTCGAGAGCTAACCTTGCGGATTGCCAGGAGACGAGTCTCCTCGTCACTCATTTCCTGGACGAGCGCGCGAAGCTCGATCATCGTGCGCAAGCCGCCGCCCTCAGTCACATACGTCGCGGCATCCAGCAATCCGTCATCGCGACGCGTGCGCACGACGCGCCTTTCCAAACGCAGCTCGCGATCGACGATGATGGCGAGCCGTTCGCCGCGCAGTTGCTGAGCCTCATTGTCCTTCGTGAGCGTCAGGATCGCCGCGAGATCGGCCTTGGCGCTGAGCTGCCCGCTGTCGTAGGGAACGAGGAAACGCTCATCTCCCGCAAGCGCGAACCCTCGTGCGCCCGACTCCACACCTTCCATCTCATACCGCAGCGACGCCAGCCGACCGAGAACCTCGTGCGTGTGATTCACCCACGATTCGCGCACCGACGACGTAGCGACGCCGCGATACGAGACGACGGCGAGAAGGAGCAGCAGCGCGAGCGGGAGCGCGAATATCAGCATCTGACTGCGTACGGCGCGTGCGCTTTCCATTTCTACCCGTGACTCGGGATGGGGAAGGCGGGTTGAACTCGGAGCTCGACCCCCCCTAAGCGTACACCGCCCTCAGCCGGAGACCAGTGCGAATCCGAGCGATCCCACCGCTTTTGAGCATTACAACCTGAAACTCGGCAGCGCCGCCGGCGTTCATCCCGTATCGGCGCCGTACAAATCGCGCGTCGGCCAGAGCCGCACGCCAGGGAGATCGCAACATGTCACAGAAAGCGATGCCGCACGACACGTTGCGCTTGAGCGCGCTCGATCAGACGCCTGTTGCCGAGGGGACGACGGCTGCTGCCGCGCTCCGCAATTCAATCGACCTCGCGATTCTCGCCGAATCGCTCGGCTATGATCGCTATTGGGTGGCCGAGCATCACGGCAGCCCGATGATCGCGGGGCCGTCGCCCGAGGTGCTCATCTCTGCAATCGCCTCGGTCACGTCGCGCATGCGCGTCGGCAGCGGCGGCGTCATGCTTCCGCACTACAGCGCGCTCAAGGTCGCCGAGAATTTCAGCGTGCTGGCCGGTCTCTTTCCGGACCGCATCGATCTCGGACTCGGCCGCGCGGCGGGCACCGATCCGGAAACGTCGTTCGCTCTGCAGCGCGACCGCCGCCAGCGCTCGCCGGATGACTTCCCGCAACAGCTCGAGGAGCTCCTCGGCTATCTCTACGACACGCTGCCGCGTGACCATCCATTCCAGCGACTCGCTCCGATGCTTCCGGGTGTACCGGAGCGACCCGAGCCGTGGCTGCTCGGCTCTTCGCATCAGAGCGCGATGTGGGCGGCCGAGCTCGGGCTTCCGTACGCGTTCGCCGATTTCATCAATCCGGCGGGCGCCGAGATCGCGAGGTTGTATCGCGAGCAGTTCGCGCCGTCGGCGGAGCTCGCGGCGCCACACGTGATGGTCGCGGTATCGGCGATCGCGGCGGAGACGAGCGATGAGGCAGAGCGTCTCGCGTCGAGCATGCGCATGGCGATCACGATGCTGCGCGCGGGGTCATCGATCGCGATCCCGACCGTCGAGCGCGCGCTGGCCTTTCTCGAGCGCTATCCGAAGCCGAAGATGATGCCGGTGGGGCGGCGCGCGGTGGTCGGCGACCCGCACGGGGTGCGGAGCGGACTGGAGGCGGTCGCGAAGGAATACGGCGCTGACGAGGTGATGGTGGTGACGATCACCCACGACCACGAGGCGCGTCGGCGCTCATACGAGCTCATCGCCGAGGCGTTCGAGCTCTCGGCAGCAGCGGGGGCGGTGCAGTCGGGGGCATCGATCTCTTGAATTCAAGATAATTCATAGAATCCCTCGATCGCCCAGCCGATGACGCGATCGGTGTACAGCACCCGATACGCGTCCGTACCATCCTCCAGCGCCACCTCACGCACCAGCGCCTTGAGCGCGCGCACGAGCTTCTCGGGCGGGCAGCGATTGAGCCGCGCATGCACCGCGCACGAGCGGACCGCTTCTCGCACGATACGCGTGTCGTAGCGATTCGATTTCCGCCCCGCGTTGAGCGCGTTGGCGATGACGGCCAGATCCGCGTGGAATACCGCGGAGTCCTCGTACTGGTCGGCCGCCTGATTCGTCATCGCCGCCGCGTGCCGGCGTCCCTCCGGCTCATTTGTGCGTCTTCTTCCCCGTGTCCGTGAGCTTCACACCGCTTCCGCTGTCGGGAGCGAGCGGCACCGCGGTCTGTGTCGCGGGAAGCTGCGGAGCGAAGAGGCGGCTCAGATCCGTCGCATCTGCGAGTGCGCGCGCCGTATCCATGAGCTTGCGCGATTGCGCCGAGTCGCTGCGCTGCGCGGCGATGTCGGCGAGGTCGACCGCCGTCGTGATGTAGATGTACGGAATGCCCACCGACGCCTTGTCGACCCACAGTCCGCGCTTGAGCACGGCCTGCGGTCCGAGGAAGTCGTTGTACCAAAGCGCGTTCGTGCGCGAGACGTCGACGAATCCCTCACCCTGCAACAGCACGGTGTCCTTCCCCGGCACGGGCGTTGTCTCCACCAGCTTCCGCGCCAGCCCCTGCATCAGGAGATTCTGTCCGAGGCCGAGCACGTCCTGCGGATAGCCACCGGCCGTGCGGCTGAAGTAGAACGGCCGATTCGGATAGTCATCCTTGATCATGAGGAGCACGACGATGTCCGCCTTCGCGAGCACCTGCGGCTTGATGGTCGCCTCGATCGATCCCTTCCTGAACAGCTGCGGCTCGCGGACCTCCTGATACTCCGGGATGCTGTCCGCCTGCACGGTGGTCATGTGCAGCGGCGGACCTTTCGGCATCGGCCACTCCTTGCCGCGATATACCGCTGGCCCCTTCGCGGCGTCGTACGGATAGACCGGACGTCGCACGAGCTGGCGCACGTACCAGTCGGTGTTGAGAAGTGAGGTGCACAACACGAGCACATCCTTCCGCACGCCCTCCACTTCCTGCGCGTACCAAAGCGGGAAGGTGTCGTTGTCGCCGGCGGTGATGAGAACGCCGTACGGCTCGACGGAATCGAGCAGGTCGTGCGCGAATGCGAACGTATCCGTCTGTCCGGCGCGCGATGCCGCCCTCCAGTTCGCGAAGAGCGGGATGAACGCGAAGGCGAGAATCCAGGAGCTGAAGATCCACGACTGCCGTCGCGGCGTTTCGACGACGTCGCGCCCGACCTTTACTTCCTCGTTCCCGAACAGCGAGGCGACTCCTTCCCAGATGTAGATCATCCCGAGCGCGGTCCACACTCCCCACGCCGAGAAGGCGACGATGAAGAAGTAGTCGCGGTCGCGCACCTCGCAGTTCACGTCCGGCGGATTGCCTAGAGCCAGGCACTGCGAGTGGCCGTACTTGAAGTTGAGATAGTAGATGAGCACGACGGTCAGCGTCAGCATGAACGTTCCGAGGTACCAGAACGACTTGCGATCGCGCTTGAAGTGCACCCATCCGCCCATCAGGCCGAGGATCATGTAGACGAATGCGAGAATGGCCTGGAGGCGCGGATATTCGAACTTGATGTCGCGCAGCCACTGCCAGCGGAAATACATCCAGTACATGCCGAGCTGGCCTTCGACGTAGGGCGCCTGTCTGTCGAAGAGCGACGGCTTGCCGTATTGCCCGCGATTGAAGTTGTACCAGAACGAGTCCCACGTGGTGGGCTCGCCCTCGTTGATTGCGGGGAAGTGCGCGGCGCGGATCGGCTGCGTGAGGAACGGCGTCATGCCGAGAAAGAGCGCCAATACGCTGGCGACGATCAGCTTCCAGCGCAGCAGCGTCTGCGGACGGCGCACGATCACTGCGACGACCACCGCAGGTCCCGCGAGAAAGCCCATCATGTGGTTGGCATATCCGAGACCGAGCAGATACGCGATCAGCACGAGCAGTCGATCCGCCGCAGGGCCATCGGGATCGTCCGACCAGAGCACGGTGAGCCACGATATGATCGCAAGCCCCATGAGCGAGACGGTGTACACCTTCTCGTTCACCACCGACTGGTTCCAGACCGTGAACGCGGTCGCCCCAATCAGCGCGGCGAGGAAGCCGCCGACGATCCGCTGCCACTTGTCGGCGAGCCATCCCACCAGGATCCGTTCGGTGATCAGGAACCACATCCCCGCCGACACAGCGCTCGTGAGTGCGGCGAGAATGTTGATCTTCATCGCGACATGCATCGAGCCGAGCGGAAGGATCGCGAAGACGCGCCCGATGAGCACGAACAGTGGGTTTCCCGGTGGATGCGGGAGGCCGAGCACGTACGCCGCCGAGATGTATTCGCTGGTGTCCCACATCGCCGTTGAAGGCGCGAGCGTCGCGCAGTAGAGCGCGAAGACGGCGAGCGATGTGAGCGTCGCGGCCAGATAGGACGGACGATAGTCGAGATCGGTGCTCTTCGGAGGCATATGCTCGGGTCGGGAAACGCACACGCGCCGGCGCTCTCGCCGGCCTTGCTTCAGCTATGCAAGATGGACGGCTCGCCAGCGGGAGGCAACGCGGCTAGTGTCGGAACAGCCGCGAGCCGGTGAACACCATCGCGATGTTGCGCTCGTTCGCGGCCTCGATGACGTCGGGATCGCGCACCGAGCCCCCGGGCTGTATGATCGCCGTCACCCCCGCGTCCGCGGCGTGATCGACGCCATCGCGGAAGGGGAAGAAGGCATCGGAGCCCAGCACCGAGCCCGCGGGATCGAAGCCGGTCGTGCGCGCCTTGTGCACCGCGAGGAAGCTCGCGTCGACGCGCGACATCTGTCCCGCGCCGATCCCGATCGTCGCGCCATCGCGCGCGAGCACGATCGCATTCGACTTCACACTCGCCACCGCGCGCCACGCGAAGAGGAGATCGTCCCGCTCGGAGTCCGTCGGCGCACGCGTCGTCACGACGTTCCAGCTCTGCAGGCTCCGGTCGATCGACGGGCGGTCCTGCACGAGCACGCCGCCGCGCACGCGCTTGAAGTCGAGCGCACCGGCGGGCCAGGTCGCGCGTCCCTCGAGCACGCGCAAATTCTTCTTTCTTCCGAGTATCTCGATCGCGGCCGCGCTGAACGACGGCGCGACGAGACACTCCACGAACAGGCTCGAGATCACGTCGGCGAGCTTCTCATCGACGGGCACGTTGAAGGAGATCACGCTGCCGAACGCCGACAGCGGATCGCAGGCGAGCGCCTTCTGATACGCCTCGAGCGCGGTGGGCGCCACCGCCAGCCCGCAAGGCGAGGTGTGCTTCACGATCGCGCAGCACGGCGCGCCGTCGCCGAGCGTATCGCTGGCGAGCAGCGCGCCCTCGAGATCGAGCAGGTTGTTGAAGCTGAGCTCCTTGCCGCCGCGCTGCACGAGCGACGCGAGCCCCGCGCCGCGCTGCTCGACATAAAACGCCGCATCCTGCCCGGGATTCTCGCCGTAGCGGAGCGCCTGCGCGCGCTCGAAGGACAGCGGCACGATCTCCGGGAAGCGCTCGCCGCGCTGCTTCGCGAACCACGCCGCGATCGCCGCATCGTACGATGCCGTGTGCGCGTACGTCTTCTCGGCCAGCAGCTGCCTGAGGTCGAGATCGTCGCCGCCGGCCTCCAGCGCCGAGAGCACCTTTTCGTAGTCTGCAGGATCGACGATGACGTAGACCGACGCAAAGTTCTTCGCCGCAGAGCGGAGCATCGAGGGGCCGCCGATGTCGATGTTCTCGATCACTTCCTCCGGGCGCACGTTGGCGCGTGCGGCGGTCTCGCGAAACGGATAGAGATTCACGGCGACGAGATCGATCGGCGTGATGTCGTGCTCGGCGAGCGCATCCATGTGCTCGGGGAGATCGCGCCGCGCAAGCAGTCCACCGTGCACGGCGGGGTGCAGCGTCTTGACGCGTCCGTCGAGCATCTCCGGAAAGCCGGTGATGTCGGCGACGTCCTGCGTGGCAATCCCCGCCTCGCGCAGCGCGCGTGCGGTGCCGCCGGTGGAAATGATCTCCCATCCGCGGGAGATGAGTGTGCGCGCCAACTCGGCTACGCCTGTCTTGTCGGAAACTGATATGAGAGCGCGGGGCATGACGAAGGGAAGGAGACGTTCAGTCGGAGAGGGCGACGCCAATCGCGTTGCGGAGCGCGGCATCGTCGAGAGAATCGAGCACGAAGGCGGAATCGTCCAGCTTCGGCAGATGCATGTGCGTGGACCGGCCGCTTTCGTCGAGCGAGATGCGCTGCTGTGCGACGGCGAGCACCGCGGGCGGATAGAGCGCGTGCTCGACGCGCAGCACGCGCGCAGCGAGCGCCTGCGGCGTGTCGCCCGAGAGCACGGGCACCGGCCACTGCGCGATGACCGCGCCGTGATCGTAGCGCTCATCGACGAAATGCACCGTCGCGCCCGAGACGCGCGCGCCGGCGGCGATCACCGCCGCGTGCACGCGCGAGCCGTACATCCCGCGCCCGCCGAACGCAGGGAGGAGCGCCGGATGTACGTTGAGGATCCGTCCGCGATACGCGTTCACGACGATCTCGGGGATGAGCCGCATGTAGCCGGCGAGTACGACCAGGTCCACGCGATGCGATCTCAGCTGCGCGAGGAGGCGCTCGCCGCCAAGCGTGCCGCCGTCGATCGCGACGGAGAGAATGTCGCGGCTGCGCGCGAAAGCGAGGGCGCCGGCATCGGCGTGGTCGGAAAGCACGAGCGCGATGTGCGCGAGCGTGTCGCGGTCGTCGCGCGCGAGATACTCGTGCAGCGCGCGCAGATTGGAGCCGCGACCGGATGCGAGCACCGCAAGACGCGTCGACATGTGCTGAGTCTATCCGCCCTGCGGCGGCGCAGATAGAGGGAGCGCCGCTAAAATCCGATCGACGGCCGAGGAGAGGCTCGTGGAGATCGCGAAGCCGTCGCGCGCGGCGACGACGTCGCCGCCCGGCGTGGTGTCTCGTGGCACGAGTATGCCGTGCCCGCCAAAGAGCTTCGCCGGCTGGATGTCGCGCAGTCGGTCGCCGACGTACCAGGACTTCGCCAGATCCAGTCCGTGCGCTTCGGCCGCCTGCAAATACATCGCTGGCCCCGGCTTCCTGCAGTCGCACGCCGGCGCGCTCTCCGGACTGTGCGGACAGTAGTACGTCGTGAGCACGCTCGCGCCGCCGGCGGCGAGCAGCTCGTCTATTTTCGCCCGAACGGACTCGTACTCATCCACCGAAAAGAGCCCGCGCCCGATCCCGGACTGATTCGAGACGACGATGATCGGCATTCCCACCGCGTTGATGCGCGCTATCGCCGCGGCCGCACCGGGAATGAGCCGCACATTGTCCGGCTTCGAGACGTGAATCGTGTCGACATTGATCGTGCCGTCGCGATCGAGAAAGAGCGCAGCGCGCGGAGCGGTCATGCCGGTGGCTTCTTCGCGCTGTCGGGCGGCGATGTCGGCATGGGCACCGCCGGCGGGGCCGAGCTGTCGCGCTTCGCCGCCGGCGCAGCGGGGCGCGCGCCGCGCTGCGG
>JACCWE010000143.1 GCA_013697785.1 Gemmatimonadaceae bacterium | reverse complement strand
GTGCTCGCGTCTCGAGGCGAGGGAGTTCCGTGCGACGACGTGGTCGAATGCGAGCAAGCGGCCAGTGAAGTAACGATGGCCGCGAGAATGAGTGGGCGCATCTCCCAAATTGTGCGACTGCCGGGAGCGCTGGCAACGGGGCCTGACCGTTCTTGCAGGACGTGTCAGGAATTCTGTGTGTGAAGCAGATGGGTGAAGCTCATGCGTGATCAGTGAAGCGGCTGCCGAACAGCATCGCCAGATGGGGCATCGCGGCCTTCCACGCATGGTTCCCGCGTTTCCATTTCGTCAGGATGTTTCGAAGCGCGAGGTAGAGCAACTTGCTCGCGGCTTCGTCGGTCGGGAAATGCCCACGCGACTTGATGATCTTGCGTAGCTGCATGTGCAAGCTCTCGATCGCGTTCGTGGTGTAGAGCAAGCGACGAATCTCCGGTGGGTAGGCGAAGACGGGCGTGACGTAGGGCCAGTGCCGTTGCCAGAGCGCGACGATCGCCGGATAACGTGTGCCCCACGGCCCGGCGGTGAACGCCGCGAGGGCGTCCGTCGCCGCCGCTTCGGTGGGCGCTCGATAGATCGCACGCAGCGCGCCAGAGATGCTCTTCCGATCCTTCCACGACGCGTAGGCGAGACTCTGCCGCACCAAGTGCACGACGCAATGGTGCACCTGGGCCTGGGGAAAGACCGTGGTGATGGCCTCAGGGAAGCCGATCAGCCCATCGACGAGGGCGACCAGGATATCGTCGACGCCCCGGCTCTTGAGCTCCGTCATCACGCGAAGCCAGAACCCCGCGCCCTCCGTCTGCTCGATCCACAGCCCCAGCACGTCCTTCTGCCCGTCGCGGTCGATGCCCAGCGCAAGATAGACCGCCTTGTTGCGCACGACGCCCTCGTCCCGGATCTTCACGCGCAACGCGTCGAAGATCACCACCGGGTACACGCGATCGAGGGGCCGCTGTTGCCAGGCGGTCACGTCCTCGAGCACCGCGTCGGTCACGGCGCTGATCGTCGCGGGCGAGACCTCGACCTGGTAGAGTTGCTCGAGATGGCCTTGGATCTCGCGCACCGACACGCCGCGCGCGTAAAGCGAAAGCACGTTCTCGTCGAACTGCGGGAGCCGGCGCACCCCCTTCGGCACCAGCTGCGGGGCGAACGTCCCCTCGCGGTCGCGCGGAATATCGAGCGGCAGCGCGCCGCTCTCGGTCAGCACCGTCTTGGCACTCGTCCCGTTGCGATGATTCCCCTGCTCGGCGGGCTTCTCCGTGCCCGGCGCATAGCCCAGGTGTTCCGTCAGCTCCCCGGCAAGCATCCGCTCGGCCAGCCGTTTCTGCAGCTGTCGCACGAGCGCGCTAAACTCCGCCGGACCCTTCGCATCGCCGATCAGTGCATCGAGCGCGGCGTCAGCGACTGCACGCTCCGCACTCCCAGTCCCGTTGCGTGTCTTGGCCATGACTCCCTCCGTGAGAGAAAATATGGCTTCACACACAAACTTCTAAACACGTCCGCACCGCGACTTCGGACTATTCCACGCCCAACAGCTCCAGCACTCTCGCCCTGGGCACCCTCGTCCTATCCGTCGCAAATACCCGCATCACGCGCGTCGACTCGTACAGCTCCTGCGACAAGAGCGGCAAATTGATCGCCGCCGGCCATCCCTTCGCGCCGAGGCGCTTCACCTCGCCGTCCCGCATGCGGACCGGAAGATCCAGCCCGAGCATGCGCGGTTTCTCCGGGTAGTCGAGCAACACCGCGCCCGGTTCGACGCCCAACTCACTCGCGAGCGCGTCCTCCGCCGCAATCACCCGCGCGCGATCGTTCGCGATCCAGTCGCCCACGCCGGGCTCGAGCTCTGTCGACGAGCACTCGAACGCGCGCTTGTGCAGCCGGCGATTGCGCAGCCCATCGAGCAACGCGCTCGGCGCGCGTTCGTCGAGGCGGTGCAGCAGCCCCTCGTCGGTGAAGCCCGCGAGCTCATGCTCCTCGATCGCGCCGCTCCTGAGCGCATCGTCCACCAGCCGCTTGTACATCGCCGTCGCGCTCCGCACCGCGTGGTGCCAGTAGACGTTCCGATACATCTGATACTTCGCGAAGAGAAGCGACTCGAGCGCCGCGAGCCCTTTTTCGGCAATGCCGATTACCGGCGCGCCGCTCTTCGGATCCTCGACGATCGTGAGCGAGTGCAGCAGCCGGTCGACGTCGATCTCGCCGTAGGGCACGCCACACATCAGCGCGTCTCGCTTGAGGTACTCGATCTTGTCGAGGTCGAGCGAGCCCGAGA
>JACCWE010000123.1 GCA_013697785.1 Gemmatimonadaceae bacterium | reverse complement strand
GCGGCAGCATGAACTACCAACGCCAGATCGCTACCATATATCGCAAAGACTCGGTTGATCGCCTCCGCGTCGCGAATGTCGGCGTTCACGTGCGTGTAGCGCGTGCCAAGCTCTCTCTCGAGCTCCTGCCGCTTCCACGTGGTGCTCGCCTCATCGCCGAAGAACACGCGACGCATGTCGTTGTCGATGCCGACGACATCCATCCCAAGCCCGGCGAAGTGCGCGGCCGCTTCCGATCCGATGAGACCGGCCGAGCCGGTGATGATGACGACGCTCACGCCCTGCCCCAGTGGCCGCTGATTATCTCGCCGATCGCTCGGCAGTTCGCATCGCGGCCGAAGTTCTCGAGCACGTGCGCGCGGCCGTGCGCGCCAATGCGCTCGGTCTCCGAGGGATCGTCGCTCCACGAGCGGAGCAGCGCGGCGATGCGCTCGGCCGCGCCGTCGATCGCCGGATCGACGACCGCGCCGCCCTCGGCGTCGCGGATCGCATCGGCTGTCTCGGAGCGTTCGGGGCCGACGAACAGCACCGGGCGCGCGGTCGCCATCGACACGTACGCCTTGGTCGGAATCGCGATTCCGACGAACGGAGCGCCCAGCGTCACCACGTGCACATCGGCGAGGCCATACACAGAGTTGATCCGCTCCCTCGGATAGTAGTCACGATACGAAAAATTCCGGATTGCGTTGTCCGCGGCGTATTTCTCGATCCGCGCGCGCTGCGGCCCGTCACCGATGAATAGAAAGTGAATGCGCGGATGATCCTTCAGCGCATTCATTGCACCGAGCAAATCGCTGAACTCGTGCGCGAGGCCGGCGTTGCCGATGTACGCGACGACGAACTTCCCTTCGAGACCGAGCTCGCTCACGAGTGGGTTCTCGGCGCGCAGCGTTGGTGTGATCTCGTCGCCGTCCACCCACACCGGCACGATCTCGATCCGTTCGGCTTTCGTTCCCTGCGCGAGGATGCGGTCACGCATATACGGTCCGAGCGCGATCACGAAGTCGGCACCGCGGTAACCGCGTCCGTTCGCCCAGAAGAGAAGGCGACCGAGCACGCTGCGTCGGTCGAGCATTCCCGCTGCAACCTCCGCCTCGGGATGCAGATCCATCGACCAGATCGCGTAGCGCCGGCCGCGAAGCACCCGACCGAGCCAGCCGACGAAGGAGAGCAGAGGCGGCGTGGTGAGGAAGACGATCCCTCGATATTTTCGCTGACCGAGCGTTGCGCGAAGGGCCTGCATGTGAAAGGACGCGTAGTCGGAGAGGCGTCCTGCTATGGTACCGCGTCCGCGATGAGTGCTCCGGACGCGAACGATCCGAACGCCATTTCGCGTTTCGCTTTCCTCCGCCTGCATCTTCCCCGCGACGTACTTCCCGCGGCTCGTGCAGATCTCTACCGGCTGCCCTGCCGCTGTCAGAGACTCGGCGAGATCCGTGAGGTGGTGAGCGGTCGCGGCGATGTCCGGATAGTAGTGCGCGTTGACGAAGAGAATCGGTCGCTCATCCGTCGTTTCACTGCCGTTCAGACTGCCTCGCTCTCACTGCTCGAGCAGAATCCGCGCGATGCGATCGCTTGCGTGTCCATCCCACAGCTCGGGGATCGTGTGCTTCGCCTTTCCCTTCGCGGCCAGCGCGCTCACGGCATCGACAATGTCGCTCGCCTTGCTCGCCACCAGCCGGTTCATTCCCGACTCGATCGTGACGGGGCGCTCGGTGTTCGGCCGCAGCGTGAGACATGGAACGCCGAGGTACGCCGTCTCTTCCTGCACGCCGCCGGAGTCCGTCATCACGATCGAGGCGACGCTCTCGAGCGCGAGGAAGTCCAGATAGCCCGCGGGCTCCACGAGCTTCACGTCACCGCTCAACGCAGCGAGACCGAGGTCGTTGATTCTCGCGCGCGTGCGCGGGTGAACCGGGAACACCACCGGTCGAGTCCTGGCGACGACCGCCATCGCTTTCATGATCTCGGTGAGCGTTTCCGGATCGTCGACGTTCGACGGGCGATGCAGCGTCGCGAGGGCGAAGTAATTCGGTTTCACACCGACCGCCGCGCAGGCGCGCTCGGGATTTGTTTTCGGGAGCAGGCGGATGAGCGTGTCGATCATCACGTTGCCCACGAAGAAGACGCGCTTCGGATCGATCCCTTCGTGCTCGAGGTGTGTGTTGCCGTCGCGCGACGGAGTGAAGAGATAGTCCGCGATGCTGTCCGTCAGGATGCGGTTGATCTCCTCGGGCATCGTACGGTCGAAGGAGCGGAGCCCTGCCTCGACGTGGGCAACCTTCACCCCGAGCTTCGTCGCGACGATCGTACAGGCGAGCGTCGAATTCACATCGCCGACCACGATCACGACATCCGGTGCATACTGGAGGAGCACCGGCTCGAAGGCGGACATCGCCTTCGCGGTCATCTGCGCATGCGATCCCGAACCGATGCTGAGATACGCGTCCGGCTCGGGGAGATCGAGCTCCTCGAAGAAGACGTCGGACATCGCACGGTCGTAGTGCTGACCGGTATGAACGAGAACTTGTTCGAAGCCGCCCTCGGCCTTCATCGCGTGCATGAGCGCCGCGGTCTTCATGAAGTTGGGGCGAGCGCCTACGACGTGCAGAACCTTCAAGCGATCAACCCGCTGACTCCCTCACGGCAGCGAGCTCTTTACTCGCGTACGTTCCGTGCGATGATTCGGCGACGGCATGTCCGATCGCCTTGGGGCTCGCGAGCCACGTTTCCAGGCAGGGCACCAGGATGTGCGCCAGGCGCTCAGCGCCGAAGGGACGCGACCCTTCGCCGGAGCTGCACCAGATGCGGAGGACGTACGGCTCGCCGTCGGTCGGATTCGCGGAGGCGAGCATGTAGTCGAGCTTCCAGAGCCCCGAGACTTTCCCGTTGAGGCGGCGCAGCGAAAGCGAGGACTCGCGCTCGACCTCGACTCCGAGAAACCCAAAGCTCGGCGTGCTCGCAGCAAGGAGCTGATTGACGTGGCGCAGCGAATCCGCTTCTTCGATCACCGACGTGAGCTCACGAGCGTGGATCTGATCGCGAATGACGCGACGCACGCGCACGATTCCCGAGGCGAGTGCAGCGCCGGCTTCGACGAACTCGTTGTAGTCGAGCTGGCGGATGCCGTACATGAAGATGCCCGCCGAGACGAGCCCGCCGGTCAACGCCATACCGATGAGCGCCGGCGGCGGTGCGAAGGCGAGCAGGAGTCCGAGCACCGCGAAGCCGCCGGCGACGAGACAGAGCACGAACGACGCGCGCCCCGGCGTTAGGCCGAGGGCGAGCAGGCGGTGATGAATGTGCCGTGCGTCGGGAGAGAAGATGGGCACGCCGCGCAGGAAGCGACGCACGATCGAGACGGACACGTCGAGCAGCGGCACTGCGAGGGCGAAGAGCGGAATCGCGACGAGCACCGCGGTCGCGCTCTTGATTGATCCGTGCATCGAGAGCACGGCGAGCATGAAGCCGATGAAGAGGCTTCCGGAATCGCCGAGGAAGATGCGGGCGGGGCTGAAGTTGTAGCGGGCGAAGCCGAAGAGTGCGCCGATGAGGACGCAGGCGACGATTGCGACTTCGAGATTGCCGAGCACCGTCGCGGCGGCGAAGACCGTTGCGAGCGCGACGATTGCGATTCCCGTCGCGAGGCCATCGAGGCCGTCGATCAGATTGAAGGCGTTAGTGACGCCGACGATCCAGAGGACGGTGAGCGGGATCGAGATCCAGCCGAGGTGCACTGCGGACGAGCCGACACTGAGGATCTCTATGCGAAAGCCTAGCGCGGCCACGATGAGCGCGGCGATGCACTGTACTATGATCTTTGCGAGTGGACGAATACGGCGAAGGTCGTCGACGAGGCCGGCGCCGAAAAGCACCGTACCCCCGATCAGCAACGCGAGGAGGAAGCGATGCCATTCGGGGGTGAGCGTCTCGCGAGCGGGGCCGAAGAAGAGCGTGCTGGCTATCCCGAGCATCGTCGCGATGAAGACGGCGACGCCGCCGAGCCGGGGAACCGGGTGCTCATGCAGATGTCTGGTGGCATCGGGTGCATCGAGCAGGTGCCAGCGCTTCGCGCCGCTGATGACCAGCGGGGTGATGATTGCTGCGGAGAGCGCGGCGATGAGAAAGGCGATGACCAGCGGCTGCATCAGTTGGAAATGGTCTGGGCAGAATTTGGTTTGTGATGGCTACCGCGCGTTCTGCACTATAGCGAGTTGCAGAGCGGGGCTATACGGACTGTTACTTAAATTCCCTTAACTATCACTATAGACCGATTAGCCCGGCGATAGGCAACGCGCGAGCAGCCGGTGCGTAACGAGTACACGACTACGCCGACTTGACGCGGAATCCAGCTTGTGCGAAGAGGAGCAATGCGCGCGTGCGCTCGCGCGCGCGCTTGGCGAAGAGCGGGTCTTCCGGATCTGCTCGTTCGAGCTGCACGACTCCGTGGGCGTCCATCCGAGCATTCACGTCGAGGACTACTTCGAGGGGAACGCGAGCGGGCTGTGAGCCGAAGTGCACGATGTACTGAACGCCGCGTGTGCCCGCGATGGGGCGAGCGGATAGGTCGGACGCGATCCCGACAAAGACGTAGCGAGGGAAGAGCGGCGTGAAGCCGGCGCGCCCGCGCACGAGTGGGAGGAGCGTGAGAAAGTTCTGGCGGCGAAGATTGAGCTCGACCCACCGCTCTGCGCGCGCCTTCGTGTATACGAGCTGCCAGGTAGCATCGCCGAACGGCGGCATGTCGGCGTGGTGCATTTATCGAGTCTCATCCACAACGAAGGGGAGGTGCGTACGGCGTCGGGTGGTTCGCCGCGCTCTCTACACAAGGATACATGGATGAGCGCGGGAGGGGGCGGTGGAAAAGGATTTGTGCGAGAGCGCGAGTGACCACAATCACTAGCGTCGAAGCACGGGCTGAGCTTACGGATGAAGGACCGCGGGCTCGTATTCGTCGGCACTGGAGTTGAGGACCGCCATCGGCGCCGCGTCTCCAGCGCCGATGTAAGCGTATATGTCGCGGCCGACGTGCGTTGCGTTTTTCACGACTAGGCAAAGAGCAGCCGTGCAAGCCGGGTCACCCACATCCGTTCCCCCGGTGACATACGCGGAGTCGGTGCCGCTGGCGATGTCCACTTTATGAATCACGGTGCGGTCGACCCCGTCTACGAAATAGATGGAGTTGCCATCTGGACTCCACGAACCGAAAAAGGCCCCGTTCACGTCATGGGTGACTTGCAAAGGATTGTCGCCAGCAGCGTTGACAATCCAAATCTGGGTCGTGTTTGTGCGCGGCGAGCTGAACAGAATGCGGTCGCCGCTCGGGCTGAAGCGCGGCGCCGACTCCGGGATGCTGGGAGCTGAGCCCGTATTTAACGCGATGGGCGAAGATCCGTCGGCCCCCATCGACCAAATACGCGTCGTTCCGGACCGCGTGCTCGCCCATACCACCGTCGCGCCGTTCGGACTAATCGAAGGTTGATGATCGGTATGAGTATCTGTCGTCAGTCGAAGGGAATTGGAGCCGTCGAGGTTCGCGATGAAAATCTCCGGATTCGCCGCGGAGATTCTATAGCTGGTGAAAACTATCTTACCTGCGGCGCTCTGCGGCTCGGCATCGCCAGCGACACTCCCGGGAAAGAGTGTCGTCGCGCCCGCGTGCCAGGTATAGAGCTGAGTGCCGCCGGCGGCATTCGAGACATAAATGAAGTCGGGCAACTGCGGGAGAGGATTGGGCCGCGTGGCGTCGGACCCGCAACTCACCGCTGCCGCAACGAGGGCAAGCGAACCGCACAGGCTCAAAGCGCGAAACAAGATTCGAAAAATCATGCGGGATGTCATTCGTGGCTCCAGTAGCGAGTGTCAGGCGGCGGGATCGAAGAAGTCGCCAATGCGAAGCAGTTCGTCGTGCCCGTGCACAAACTCGAACGAAGGAACACAGCCAGCTACGCGACCGAGCGCCTCGAAATGCTCACCACTGCTGGCATCGCCCAATAGTACCCATGGCGATTGGCGTATCAGTGCAATGAGTGCATCGGACTGCCCGCATCGAGTTAGGGATCCGTTCTGACCCTGCTTAATGAAGACCATCGCGCCCAACGGTGCACGTCCTACATGCGGAACGTTCAGAGCGATTCGTTCCCGTTCGTCTCCAACCTTCGCCTCGGATTCCCTGCCGCGGAGCTCCGGAAAAGTCGAGGAAAGCGATGCGCTGATCATTAACTGGGAACGCCATCCGTGCACGAGGATCTCGTCGTCGAGGGGCTCGAGCACCACTCCGTCATCGCCGAGCACCGACCAGCCCCGCCGAACGAGCGCAAAGGCCAGAGTGGATTTTCCACTGCCGCTCTCACCGACGAATATGAACGCGGCGCCCTTTCGGTTGACGACGCCAGACGCGTGTACGTAATAACGATTGTGCTCGCGTAGGCGAAGTATCGCTCCAACCCGCGCGAGCGACTGTCGCGCGCCCGTGGAGGCCCTGTCGTAACCTGCGCCGCGCGAGAGGCGGCCACCAACCACGTGAAGCTCGGCATTTTCCCGAAGGTGGCGCAGGGTCGAAACACAGTCGGAGGTAACGCACTCGACCCCGTTCGCTCGCCACCGAATGACGCTCACGGGATGGAGAGGGTTGCTCTCCAGCCAACTGCTCCACTTACGGGCACGGTGCGGGATTGCCGTTATGATCGAAGCACTGAGTGATGGACGACTGCAGAAACAGGAGACTCAGCGGGCGATGAGGCGGCACCTGCGTCATCGTCGTCAACGTCGAATGCGGCGCCAGGACCGGAGAGATCCAGAGCCGACGTTCGCAGCGAGCATCGTGCGAAGTGTTCGCCTCCGCTGGGTTTGCGAGTTCGTGGTGGATGCGGCTCGCTCGAGGGGATTCACTCATGGTCCGGCAACTCCAATCTCGTAGTTGACGTCCGTCCAAAGCGACGTGGCATCTGCAGCGGTGGTCGGCTGCGTCACGTTGCCGAAGAAAAAGAAGCGATCGTAGTCTCCCGGGTTCACTCCGCGCCCTGGTGCTGCCGGAAGGGAGGTATAGGAGATCGTCTTTAAGGGCACAGCGCTGTTTGCCGGCGAGAATATCGAGGCATTGGTGGTTCCAGTCTTCGACACCCGATAAGAAGTGCGACCGAGATTAGTTGCGACCGTGGAGCCCGGGATAAAAGCTCCGGTGGAATCCGTGAAGCCGGTGAGAGTCGTGGAGATTCCCATCTGCACAAGCTTGTCCGGATCCTTCAATCCAAGAAAGATCGACGGTGACGCGCTGGCAATCGAGCTCGTCGTCGTGGCCGCGATGTACGCGCTTTGACTAGCGCGCAGGGAGTCGCTGCGGTAATACAAAAGCGTTTCAGGCGACGCTGAGGCGGTAGTGCTAACGAGCCTCAGCTTACAGCCCGAGCCGAATGTGCAGTTGGCCGGTTGAATCGTCGAGACACCGCCTCCTGTTCCCAGAACGCGCCAGTCGGGCTCAGACCGGAGATTCGGAAATGCCGTGCGGTTGGGAAGGGAATCGGCAATGTAAAATACCTTCCATCGATTCTCTCGCGGCTCGACCCAAGCGGCAGCCATCGACAGACCAAAAGTGAAGTCCGTGACGTTTCCGTGCGTGTGAAAGCTCATCGTGCGGAAATAGTTGATGCCGCCAATCGCCGATTGATCCGTCTTGAACGGACCGGGTCTTTGTGCGTTTAGCCCGCCAGTTTCGAGAATCGTCTTGAAGAACACGTACGGCTGAGGAGTTGTGCTCGAGAACGGATACGCGCCGTCCACACTATCGATGGTGACCGTACACGTGGGCGGCGAGCATGGGCCGGACAGGCTCGTGATGTTTGCAGGAGCAATGATGAAATACATATACACGCCCATCGTATCCTGAGGAAAACTGGGATACGTGTGCGGAGAGTTTGTTCCGATCGCGAAGTCCAACAGGTTAGAGAAACCCGCATGGATGTTGTATTCGATGTCAGTAGCCCCGAGATCGGTGAAAGGCTGCTCCGACAAAGCGTACTCGATCTCTGTGGTAGGGGCGCCGAAGAATCTCCCGCTCACGCCCGGCGCCAACATCGGGCTTCCGCTTATCGGGCTCGTAGTGATCCGATGATGCTTCATGTCCACATGCACCATGACAGTGCCCACACTCAACATCGGCCCCTGTGGCGTCGGTACTGTCTTGGGTGCGGTGCTCTCCGCATCATGACAAGCAACCGCACCCACGCACATCAGCGCGAGCGCAGCGAGCACGAATCGATTGGAACGACCTGATGCGTGCGTCATCGACTACCCTCAGTCAGCGAAGGAAGTGAATTCGTTGAGAAGCGAGCGATTTCGCTCAAATGGTGACTAGTCATGAAGATAGGTCTCAGTTACAAAAATGAAAGAGCCCGCGACGTTACAGCGTTTGTAATGTTGCTTGGCGGGCTCTGCAGCTAAACGCTGCAACAGGAAGGTCAACGCGCCCGATTTGGCATGCCCCCTGCCCTGCCACGTGACACACGGACGTTCCCTCCCAGCTCTCTCTCACGAGTCGAACTTGCAGCCACACTCCGGTCAAACCACCTCGCTCTGGATGGACACCGCGTCCATTCCGGGCTACCCCGCGCTCACCGACAACGCGGATTGCGAGGTGTGCATTGTCGGAGCCGGAATCGCTGGGTTAACCACAGCTTATCTTCTCGCGCTCGAAGGACAGCGCGTCATCGTCGTCGACGACGGACAAATCGGAAGCGGCGAGAGCTCCCGCACCACCGCGCATCTCTCCAACGAGATCGATGATCGCTACGTCGAGGTCGCGCGCGTGCACGGCGAAGAGAACGCGCGGATCGCGGCCGCGTCGCACACGGAGGCGATCGCCTTCATCGAGGAGTTCGTGCGCGACGCCAAGGTCGACTGCGACTTCAAGCGCATCGATGGCTATCTCTTTCTCTCCGAAGGCG